>NZ_JBSGZD010000425.1:0-4924 GCF_053610825.1 Streptomyces sp. NPDC054863
GCGACGACCTCGCCGGGGTGGATGGAGAAGTCCGCGCCGTCGAGGGCGGGGGTCGTGCCGTACGCCTTGTGCAGGCCGGTGGCGGTGAGGAGGGAGCCGGCGGGGGCCCGGGGGGTGGTCGGGGGAGTCATCGGCGTATCTCCGTGGCGAGCCGGTCCAGGCGGGCGGCGGTGAGTTCGAGCCAGCGCAGGTCGGCTTCGAGGTGGAACAGGGCGTGGTCGCAGATGAGCTGGTCGGCGAGGTCGCCGCCGCGCTTGCGGTCGGTGAGGATGCGCATCAGCCGCAGGTGCTCGGAGCGCTGGACATCCAGGAGGGCGTGCGCGTTGCGGTCGGTGAGGAGTGCGAGGACGACCTTGGTGTACAGGGTCGACTGGAGGTACGGCTCCGGCTTCTCGGGCTGGGTGAGCCACTGCCCGACGTCGGTGATCCCGGCGTCGGTGATGGCGTACCGCTTGCGCTCGGGGCCGCTGGCGGACTCGGTGCCGTCGACCTCGACGAGGCCGTTCTTCAGCAGCCGGGACATGGTGGAGTAGACCTGCCCGTAGTGCAGCGGGCGGTCGTGGCCGAACTTCTCGTCGAAGGCCCGCTTCAGGTCGTAACCGTGGCAGGGGCCGGCCTCCAGGAGGCCGAGCAGGGTGTGACCGATGGACATGCGGAGCACTGTACCTGATGTGTATACGTCGAGTGTATAGATGGGGAAAGGAAGGTGGGGAGCGGTCGGAACCGCCCCCCACCTGCTAGTTCTCGCCCTGTTCCGAAGGAGGCTGCTTCGGTGGCCGCCCCCGGCGGGGGATCGGCCCCGTGTGCTTCGGGAGCCGGCCCGAGTCGGTGAGCGACTTGCGGAGCAGGAACTCGATCTGGGCGTTCGCGCTGCGGAGCTCGTCGGACGCCCAGCGCGCCAGGGCGTCGTACACCTTGGGATCGAGCCGCAGCAGCACCTGCTTGCGGGCCTCGCGCCGGGGTTTGGGAGCGGGCTCTTCCCCGTCGGTGTCCGCGCCGGTGTCCGCGCCGGTGTCCTCGCTCACTGGTAGAGCGAGCCCGTGTTGATGACCGGCTGGGCCGCCCGGTCGCCGCACAGCACGACGAGCAGGTTGCTCACCATGGCCGCCTTGCGCTCCTCGTCCAGCGTGACGATGTCCTGCTCGGTGATGCGGACCAGGGCCTGCTCGACCATGCCGACGGCGCCGTCCACGATCAGCTTCCGGGCGGCCACGACCGCACCGGCCTGCTGCCGCTGGAGCATCGCGGAGGCGATCTCCGGGGCGTACGCGAGGTGGGTGAAGCGGGACTCGATGATGTGGACGCCGGCCGCCTCGACGCGGGCGTGCAGCTCGACCGCCAGCTTCTCGGTGATCTCGTCGGCGTTGCCGCGCAGCGAGAGGCCCTCTTCGTCGTGGGAGTCGTACGGGTACTCGATGGCGATGTGCCGTACGGCGGCCTCGGTCTGGGTGGAGACGAACTCCAGGAAGTTGTCCACCTCGAAGCAGGCCTGGGCGGTGTCCTCGACGCGCCACACGACGACCGCCGCCAGCTCGATCGGGTTGCCGTACGCGTCGTTGACCTTCAGGACGGCGGTCTCGTGGTTGCGGACCCGGGTGGAGATCTTGTTGCGGGAGGTCAGCGGGTTGACCCAGCGCAGACCGTCGGTGCGGATCGTGCCCCGGTAGCGGCCGAAGAGCTGGACGACGCGGGCCTCGCCCGGCGCGACCATGTTCAGCCCGCTCATCGCGAGTACCGACGCGAAGAAGAGGACGACACCCAGCACGATCAGGGTGATCTTCAGGCCCATGGCGGCGGCGGACGCCCCGACCGCGATCAGGCCCGCGGCGGCGACGATGCCGACCAGGCCGAGCAGGAGCGCGAGGCCGCCCGCGATGCTGTGCGCGGCGAACTCGGTGACGCGCGGTGCGGGCATCTCCGGAAGGTCGTCGGAGGGTGTGTGGGTGGTGGTCGGCATGGTGGTCCCCGTTTCTGTGCGTCTCCGCGCCGGTCAAGGCCGACGCGTCTAGCAAAGTGATATCACTTTATCGCGGATTCCCGCGACTGCACAGGTGCGGAACAGGTGCCGCACAGGCACCGCACAGGCGCTGTGAGAGTGCTGTGCGAGCACTGCGCAGGCCGCGCTGCGACCGCGCGGGTCCGAGTCGCATCCGCATAGGGCCGTAAATCGGACGGGTTTCCTCAACTTCGCTCACTCCTGGCAACCTTTGGGCACTCTTGTTCGTCGGTTCCCCTGAGGGGGGTGCTGATTGTCACGTCCATAAAAGATGTGATTGGCACCAATTTGTCCTTTCCGTCGATGTTAGCTTTCTGAGCTGATCCGGCGAGTGTTCGGTGAGTATCGCGAGTGACGACTGAGAAGCGGAGCAACTGACCAATGGGCCGAGCGGATGCGCGCAGGGCCCGGCAGCGCGGGTCGCGCCGGGGCGGGACTGCCGGGAGGAGCGGAATACGCCGCTTCTTCACCTGGAAGAAGATGCTGGGCACGTTCCTCGGTGTCTGTCTGCTCGGGATGGGAGCCTTCCTGGCGCTCTACATGTCGATCGACATCCCGGCCACCGGCAATGCGTCGGCGACGAGTCAGAGCAACGTCTACAAGTACAGCGACGGCTCGGTCCTCGCCCGTACCGGCAGCGACGGCGGTCCCAGCCGGGAGAACGTCGACCTCGACAAGGTCCCCGAGGACGTCCGGTGGACGTTCGTCGCCGCCGAGAACATGTCGTTCTACGAGGACGAGGGCATCGACTTCAAGGGCACCGCCCGCGGTCTGCTCAACACGATCACCGGCAAGGGCAAGCAGGGTGGTTCGACGATCACCCAGCAGTACGTGAAGAACTACTACCTCACGCCCGACCAGACGATCAGCCGCAAGCTCAAGGAACTGGTGATCTCGCTCAAGGTCGACGACGAGAAGTCGAAGGACGAGATCCTGCTCGGCTACATCAACACCAGCTACTACGGGCGCGGCGCCGCCGGAATCCAGTCCGCCGCCCAGGCGTACTACGGCAAGGACGTCGGGAAGCTGACCGTCGAGGAGGGCGCCTACCTGGCGGCCCTGCTCCAGGCGCCCAGCAGCTACGACGTCCTCACGGCGACCCCGAAGAGCAAGGCGCTCGTCATCGAGCGCTGGAACTACGTCCTGGACAACATGGTCAAGATGGGCCGGCTCAAGCAGGCCGACCGGGCCACCATGCAGTTCCCCAAGGTGATCAAGAAGCAGCCCGCGCCCGGCATGAAGGGCCAGGTCGGCTACCTCGTCGAGGCGGCGAACCAACTGCTCAAGGCCCGCTACGAGATCGACGACAAGCAGCTCGCGGCCGGCGGCTGGAACATCACCCTCAACATCGACAAGAAGCGGCAGAAGGACCTGGAGAAGGCGGTCGAGCGCCGCCTGGAGTCCAAGCTGGACCGCAAGGGCAACAAGGTGGACGCGACCGTCCAGGCGGGCGCCACCTCGGTCGACCCGAAGACGGGCGCCGTCGTCGCGCTGTACGGCGGCGAGGAGTTCATCAAGCACCAGATCAGCAACGCCACCCGCACCGACTACCAGCCCGCCTCCACCTTCAAGCCGTTCATCTTCACGTCGGCCCTGGAGCACGACTCGGAGACGCAGGACGGTGAGGAGATCACCGCCAACACGCTCTACGACGGCACCAGCAAGCGGAAGGTCGTCGGCAGCGACGTCCCGTTCGCGCCCCAGAACGAGGACGACGAGGACTACGGCGACATCACCGTCCAGAAGGCGACGGCCAAGTCCGTCAACTCCGTCTTCGCGCAGATGATCGTGGACGTCGGCGCGGGGAACGTGAGGGACACCGCGCTGCGGGCGGGCATGAAGGACCGCGGCGACTTCGGCAAGGCCCCCGCGATGTCGCTCGGCACGATGAGCGCCAACACCATGGACATGGCGGGTGCGTACGCGTCCCTCGCCGCCCACGGCAGGAAGATGACGCCCTCGATCATCAAGGTCGCCACCCACAAGGACCGCGACGACCTCAAGCCGCAGGGCATCAGCGACTCCGGCGGCGTCGACCGGCAGGCCGCCGACACCACGACCTCGGTCCTCCAGAACGTGATGAAGGAGGGCTCCGGCAAGAAGGCCGACAGCGACGAGTACCAGGCGGCAGGCAAGACCGGTACGTCCGAGGAGAACAAGTCGGCCTGGTTCGCGGGCTACACCCCGAAGCTCTCCACCGTCGTCGCGCTCTTCGGCCAGGACCCCAAGACCGGCGGTCAGGTCAGCCTCACCGGCACCGCCAACGCGGGCCGCGCCAACGGTGGCGGTTTCCCCGCCGAGATCTGGCGCGAGTACACGCTGGGCGCGCTGAGCGACAAGGAGAAGGCGGCCGAGTTCGACCTGGAGGTCAAGGAGGGCGCCGAGTACCGCACGCCGCCCCCGCCCGTGGAGACCACTCCGCCTCCCACCAAGTCCCAGGAGCCGGAGAAGCCGGACCACACGCCTCCGCCGAAGCACACGCCCCCGGCGCACACCCAGCCGCCGCCCACCCCGCCGGGCGACAACAACGGTCAGGACGGCGGCCAGAACGGCGGTCAGGACGGCGGCCAGAACGGTGGCCAGGACGGCGGTCAGAACGGCGGTCAGGACGGTGGCCAGAACGGCGGCGAACCCGACCCGGACCCGGGCACCGACCCCGGCGGCAACGCGGGCACCATCGAGGGCAACGACGTCGGCGGCCAGCCCGGCGGCAAACCGGGCGGCGGCCAGAACGCGGGCAACGACGGCGGGCAGTGGCAGTAGTGCCGTAGCCCGTAGCCCGTAGCCCGTAGCCCGTAGCCCGTAGCCCGTAGCCCGCAGCCCCTGGCTCCGCAGCCCGTAGCCCGTAGCCCGTAGCCCCTGGCTCCGCAGCCCGTAGCTCCCTGGCCGTACGACTGCACAGAAGCGGCGGCCCCCACCCTTCCGGGA
>NZ_JBSGZD010000426.1:0-4890 GCF_053610825.1 Streptomyces sp. NPDC054863
ACCCCGGAGGAACAGACCCGCGTGCGTCAGTCGCCGTACCTCAAGGTGGTGTGCCGGCCGTCGGGGTCCAGTGCCGGGATCAGAACTGGAGGGCCCAGAGGTCGATCTTGCCGATGTCCGCGTTGGCGTTGTCGCTGACCCTCAGTTTCCAGGTGCCGTCGGCCACCTCGGAGGACGCGTTGACGGTGTACGTCTGGGCGATGTTGTCGGCGCTGCCGCCCGACCCGTACGCCTTGAGGTTGTAGACGCTGCCGTCGGGGGCCACCAGGTCGACCTTCAGGTCACCGATGTAGGTGTGCTTGATGTCGACCGGGACACTGAGGGCTGCCGGGGCGTTGCCGGTGACCCCGGTGACGGTGACCGGGGACTCGACGGTGGCGTTGTCGCTGATGGCCACGTCGGTGGCGTTCTCGAAGCGCTTGCCTGGCGGAGTGGTGGAACTGCCCACGTTCAGCAGCTTGTTGGGGGAGCCCGTGCCCGGGTTGCCGACCACGTTCGGAGTGGCGGCGGCGCTGAGGGCGGCGGAGACCTGGGCCGGGGTGGCGGTCCTGTTGGCGGCCAGGTGGAGTGCGGCTGCGCCCGCCGCGTGCGGGGCGGCCATCGACGTACCGGAGATGGTGTTGGTGGCGGTGTCGCCGGTGTTCCACGACGAGGTGATGGACGAGCCAGGGGCGAACAGGTCAAGCACGCTGCCGTAGTTGGAGAAGCTGGAGCGGGCGTCGGTGCTGGTGGTCGAACCGACGGTGATCGCCTCGGCGACGCGCGCCGGGGAGTAGTTCTGCGCGTTGGCACCGCTGTTTCCCGCGGCGACCGCGTAAGTGATGCCGCTGGCTATGGAGTTGCGTACGGCCGTGTCGAGGGCGGTGTCCACGCCGCCGCCGAGGCTCATGTTGGCGACGGCCGGCTTCACGGCGTTCCTCGTCACCCAGTCGATTCCCGCGACCACCTGGGCGGTGGTGCCGGAGCCCTGGTTGTTGAGCACGCGGACGCCGACGATCTTCGCCTTCTTGGCGACGCCGTACGCGGTGCCGCCGACCGTGCCCGCGACGTGCGTGCCGTGGCCGTTGCCGTCCTGGGCGGTGTTGTCGTTGTCGATCGCGTCGAAGCCGTAGCTCGCCCGGCCGCCGAAGTCGCTGTGGGTGATGCGTACGCCGGTGTCGATGACGTACGCCGTCACGCCTTCGCCCGCGGTGTCGGGGTAGGTGTAGCTCCTGTCGAGCGGCAGGGCCCGCTGGTCGATGCGGTCCAGGCCCCAGGAGGGCGGGTTGGGCTGGGTCGCGTCGATGGTGAACACGCGGTTCTGGGAGACCGAGGCGACCGCGGGGTCGGCGGCGAACTTCTTCGCCCGGTCCTCGGACAGCTCGACCGCGTACCCGTTGAGGGCCCGCTCGTAGGTGTCCTTGACCTTGGCGCCGTACCGCTTGGCCAGGGCCTGGCCCTGCGGGGACTCCGCGTCGACGACGGAATCCTTGAGGGTGACGATGTAGCTGCCGGGGACGGCACCGGCGGCTCCCGCGTTCTCGATCCGGCCCTCGGCGGCTGCCGGGGCCGCGGCGGCGGGCAGGACGGAGACAGCGCCGAGCGCGAGGGCGGCGACGGCGGTGGCACCGGCCACCGCGCATCTTCGGGTGATGGAACCGCTGTGGAAGGGTGCTGGACGCATCGACATCGGAGGGTCCTCCTCGTGGGTGGTTCACCGAAGTGCATCTGTGGGGAAATGTACGGCAGGGGCATGACAAGCCAATGCGTGGTGGACTCCGGCTTGCCGCCGACCGGCCGACACCGAAAGACTGACCCATCCCCCGGGACCTCACAAGAGTCCTGCACCCCCCCAACACGACTGCCACACAGGTGACATGACGCGCCGTCATATGCGGCGTCGCGTCGAGCGGGTTTTCCCGCACGGCGACCTCGGTCAACGCCCGCCACACGGTCGCCGGGTCCGCGGCGATCCGCCGGACGAACCGGGAGTGCAGGCCGTAGGGGGAAGCAGACGGTCGAGTTCCATCGCGTCACTCCGGAGGGGGCGAGCCCGGCAGTGCCCGCCCGCACGCCGGTCTCACGCCCCGGCCGAGGGGGGAGAGAGCCGGGCCAGCAAGTGGGCGTCAAGAAAGCCGCGTTCGGAGGCGGGGTCGTGGATCAGCCGGGCGGACACGACCAGCCCCGCCCCGGTCAGCAACTCGGCGAACCGGTCCACCGGCCAGCTGTAGGCGGGCGCCACCTTGTGGTCGAAGCAGACCGGCTCCGGCCCATCCGTGGCGAAGAACGAGGCCAGGAGCAGACCCCCCGGTGCCAGGACACGTGCCTGCTCGGCGAGCAGGGCCGGTAGTTCCCCGGGCGGAGTATGGATCATCGAGTAGTGGGCCAGTACGCCGCCGAGTGCGCCGTCCTCGACCGGCAGGGCCTCCATCCGTGCCTCGTCGAACCGCAGTGCCGGAAGGGCCCGCCGGGCGTGGTCGACCATGCCGGAGGAAAGGTCGAGCCCGAACGCGTCCAGCCCCAGGTCGTGCAGCATGCCGGTGAGGTGTCCTGGCCCGCACCCGACGTCGGCTGCCCGTGGGTTTCCTGTCCCGCGCACCAGCTCGGCGAAGGTGTTGATCATGTTCCGTGCGAACGGCTGCGTCTCCAACGGGTTGGCGAACAACGACGCGTACAGCTCGACGACGCCGTCGTAGGCGGCCCTGGTCTCCTCCTGGTGCCCCATCACGGGAAGGGAACTTAGCATCCGCGCGCGCTCGCCCGCCGCCCGCCCCGAGGGAAGCTCCGCCGGCGATGATGCCCGGCGGAACCACGGTCCTGGCACGTGACCGCGACCGTCACTTCGAAGGGACGTCCGGCCGGTAGGCACACTCCGCCAGGGCCGCGTGCTCCTTCCAGCCCAGCGTCTCGTACGGTGCGCGCCCGGCATCGGTCGCGCCGAGGAGGCCGAGGTCGGCGCCCTCGCTCAGGGCGTGCTCGGTGAGTGCGCGTATCACGAACCGGCCCAGTCCGCGCCGACGATGGGCATCCTCGGCCCGCACCCGGTCCACGACCGCCACGTCCCCGAGCATCGCCATCGACCTCGGGCAGGACATGGCGCCCCACTTCGTCCGGGGCATCAGGTTCGGCCATCCGCCATTCCGGGGCCGCGCAGGGCGGGCCGTAGTCCACGTCCAGGAGCGCATCCCCGCGGAGCGGCTCGGGCGCACCCTGTCCTACGCCACACTCGGCCAGCTCCTGCCCGTCCCGGTCGGCTACCTCCTGGCGGGCCCGGTGTCGGCCGCGCTCGGCGTACGGCCGACGCTCGCCTGGGGCGCCGCGCTGATCGGTGCAGCGGCGGTCGTTCCGCTGGCGGTGGGGCAGGTGCGGGGGCTGTCGCGCCAGGTGTCCGGCACTGTCTCAGGTATGGCCCCTTCGGCGCGCGCGGACAGGTAGTGGGCGCGGGCGACTTCGACCGCCCCGGCGAAGGTGCGGAACGCGCGGTCGCGGGCCGCGGCGTCCAGGGCCAGTCGGTCGGTGTCCGCTGGCAGACCGCACCGGACACGAAGGTGGTGGCCGACACGGTTGGTACTGAGGTAGGCGATGCTGTGGCCCGGACCGCCGGCGGCGATCGCTGTGTTGTGCCGGAACGCCCGTGCGATGGCGTGCGCGGTCGGCAGTCGTGGGTCAAGGAGATCTCCCGCCTCGGCCCGGGTGGAGGGCCGTACCGTCCAGGCGACGGCGTGGCTGCACCATGTCTGCTGGGGCTCGGATGGTGTGGTCACCAGAGGGTCAGATCTTCTTCTGGCTTGGGGGCTTTGGGCAGGTGGGGCGGTACGGCCGCGGCGGCGAGCTGATCCCAGGTGTCGTAGTGGTCGGCCATGGCGATCAGGAGCTGTGCTGTGGCGTACGCGTCGTAGGTGGCGCGGTGGCGGTGCGCGGGGCGGCTCTCAGATCCGGCTGCACGTGGCCGAGAAGGGCGTCGAGGCTGTACTTGCCGAGGGCAGGGTAGGTGGCTTTGGCCAGGCGGAGGGTGTCGAGGCCTCCGGCCGGCTTCCAGTGGGGGAGGTGCGCGGACAGCACCCGGTAGTCCACGTGTGCGTTTTGGGCACAGACCCACGCGGCGCCGAGCAGGGTATGAACCGGCCCGGCGATGTCCTCCCAGCTTGGCTCGTGCGCCAACTGCTCGTTGGTGAGGCCGTGGATGTTCGCCGCGAAGGAGGTGACGGGGGGCGCGGCTGGGTCAGCCACGCGCCCGCGGTGCTCGTGTCCGGGCGTCCGTCGCGTACGGGGAGTACGGCAACCTCTACCAGGTCGGTCGGGTTGAGGCCGTTGCCTTCGACGTTGAGGACGCAGAGTGCAGGCCAGGAGGCGTGGTTCATGGCGAGGCGTATCGGTGGGCTACCCCCAGTTGTGCTCGGAGAGATGGCCCGCGTTGTCCAGGTAGCCGCGCAGGCCGGCCTCGGGGTACTCGATGATGTCGTCGGGCAATTCGTGCACCGTGTACCACTCCAGGGCCATGCACATGGAGGGCTCCTGGTTGACGGGGTCGCCCTTCCACTCGGTGGCTTCGAAGAAGGAGCCGATGCGGGTCATCGTGTCGTTCTGCCGGTGGTGAACGACCTGGACGAGTCGTAGGTGGTCGGGGTCGACTTCCAGCTTGGTCTCTCGAACAGCTCGCGGGCTGCGCCGTCCCTGAGGGTTTCGCCCTTTGTCGTGTTTCCCGGAGGGCGTGTGCCGGCGTCCCCGTCCGTACGGGCCGCCGCGCTGTGAGAGGAGGATCTTGTCACCGTTGCGCACGATCACGTGCGTGTCGATGACCGGGTGTGCCAGTTCGCTACTCATGATTCCCGGGGGGGGGTGCCCCTATGACTTTGGTCAAGGGGTTGGGGCGGGTTGGGGGTCGTAGAAGGTGCCGTCGCGGAGCATGGC
>NZ_JBSGZD010000427.1:0-4860 GCF_053610825.1 Streptomyces sp. NPDC054863
TCGTCGAGGCGTCCAGCATCGCCGTCATCTCGTCGCACACCAGCCAGCGGGGCCTCAGCACCAGCGCGCGTGCCAGGCAGGCGCGCTGCAACTGTCCGTCGCTGACCTCGTGCGGGCGGCGGCCCAGCAGGTCGGCGCCGAGACCCACGGCGTCGCTCAACTCCGCGACCCGGTCGGCCGCTTCGTCCCGCCGTCCGGTCGCCCGCAGCGGTTCGGCGATCAGGTCACGCAGCCGCAGCCGGGGATCGGCGGAGAGCCTGGGCTGCTGGAAGACGACGCCGATCGCGGTGCGCTGTGCGCGGGGTGTCCGGTGGCGCCAGCCCTGTACGCGCGCGCCGTCGAGGGTGACGGTGCCCTCGTCCGGCCGGTGCAGCAGGGCGGCGACCCGGGCGAGCGTGGACTTGCCGCACCCGCTGGGGCCGAGCAGTCCGACGGACTCGCCGGGGGCGACGGTGAGGTTCGCGTCCCGTACGACGGGCAGGCCGCGCTCGTATCCGGCGGTGATGGAGGCGAGTTCAAGCACGGGCGGGCTCCTCGGCCGACGGGTGGTGACAGGCGATGCCGTCCTCGAACCGGGGCTGTACGGCGCAGGCCTCGGTGGCGTGCGGGCAGCGGGCCGCGAAGGCGCAGCCCGCGGGCAGGTCGCCCAGCTCGGGGGGCAGGCCCGGGATGGGGGTGAAGTCCCGCTCCGGGAGGGCGTTCAGCAGGCCGCGGGCGTAGGGGTGGCACGGTCCCGGGGTGCCGAAGAAGGCCTTGGCGTCGGCGAGTTCGACGATGCGGCCCGCGTACATGACGGCGATGCGGTCGGCGATCCGCTCGGCCGCCGCCAGGTCGTGGGTGATCATCAGGAGGGCGTGACCGTCGTCGACGTGCCGGCGCAGCTCGTCGACGGTGCGGTTCACCAGGTCGCGGTCGAGCCCCGTGGTCGGCTCGTCCGCCAGCAGCAGAGGGGCGTCGCCGACGAGGGCGAGGGCGGTCGCGGCGCGCTGGGCGAGCCCGCCGGACAGCTCGTGCGGATAGCGGTCCAGGTGGTCGGCGGGGAACGCGGCCCGCTCGGCCGCCGCCCGCACCGCCCGGGGGACGTCCGGCTTGCGGGCCCCGGTGAGCTCGCGCAGGGTCTCGCCGAGCTGCGCGCCCACCGTCCGTACCGGGGTGAGGTGGGCGGCGGGGCTCTGCGGCACGAGGCCGATGCGCCGGCCCCGTACGGTACGGGCGAGGGTCTTCTCGTCGGCGGTGAGCAGGTCGGTGTCGCCGAGCAGGGCCCGGCCCGCGGTCTGGGCGTTGCCGGGGAGCAGCCCCAGGAGTGCGGAGGCGAGGACGGACTTGCCGCAGCCGCTCTCGCCGACGAGGGCCAGGCACTCCCCCGCCGGAAGGTCGAAGGACGCGTCGGTGACGGCGGCGATGTGCCGTCCCCCGCGCATCCGGAACCGTACCGAGAGGTCGCGCACGGCGAGCACGGGAGCGGCGTCGGTGTCGGTGTCGCGCACGACGGGGACGGTCTCGTCGGTTCGGGTGCTCACAGCATCAGCTCCGATCGGCGGCGGGGGTTGATGCGCTCCCGCCAGGCGCCTGCGAGGCCCGCGATCGCGAGCGTCGGAATGATCAGGAAGAGGCCGGGGAAGAGCGTCGGCCACCAGTCCCCCGCGAGCAGCGAGCTGCGGGCGGACTGGATGAGGTTGCCGAGGCTGGCCTGGTGGCTGGGCAGGCCGAGGCCGAGGAAGGACAGCGCCGACTCGTGCCACATGGCGTGCGGCACCATCAGGACGGCCGCGAGCGCCGCCTGCGGCATCACCCCGGGCAGCAGGTGCCGCACGACGACCCGCCACCGCGAGGCACCGCCGGAGACCGCCGCGTCGATGTACGGGCGGGAGCGCAGCGACAGCACTTCGGAGCGGACGATGCGGGCGGTGGACAGCCAGTGCGTGAGCGCGACGGACACGATCACCGGCCACACTCCGGGCCGGAACATGGCGACGATGAAGATGCCGAGCAGCAGGTGCGGCACCGAGGAGAAGGTGTCGACCAGGCGCATCACGACGCGGTCGGTCCAGCCGCCGAAGGCCGCTGCCGCGGCGCCCACCGCCGTGCCGATGACGGTGGCGACGAGGGCGGCGACGAGGCCGACGAGCAGCGAGACGCGCAGTCCGTAGACGCAGCGCAGCAGCAGGTCGCGGCCGACGTCGTCGGTGCCGAAGGGATGTGCAGGGGACGGCGGCTGGAGCTTGAGGGCGAGATCGACGGCCTGTTCGTCGAGCTGGGCCAGCGGGGGTACGACGAGCACGGCGAGCACCACCGCCGCGACGATCACCGCGGAGGTGCGGACGCGTACCGTCCGGGTGGAGCGGCGGGTGCGGCCGTGGGCGCGCCACTCCACGCGGCCGGAAGCGGTGCGGTCTTCGGTGAGGTCAGCCATCGAAGCCCACCCTCGGGTCGGCGAGTCCGTACAGGACGTCGGAGAGCAGGTTGCCCGCGAGGACGGCTGCCGTGGCGAGCACGGTCAGCGCGGCGAGCAGCGGGAAGTCGACGGCGGTGGCGGCCTGCACGGTGGCGGCGGCGATGCCGGGCCAGCTGAAGACCGTCTCGACGAGGAGTGCGCCGGTGATGAGTTCGGGGACGCGCGAGCCGACGAGCGTGAGCATCGGCAGCATCCCGGAGCGCAGTGCGTGCCCGAAGAGCACGGTGCGCTCGCTGGTGCCGCGTGCGCGTGCGCCCCGTACGGGATCCTCCTCCAGTGCGTCGGCGACGCCCTGGCGCACGTACAGGAAGAACCACGGCAGCTGGGTGACGCCGAGGACGACGGCGGGCAGCACCAGGTGGGAGGCGACCTGCCCGAAGGTGATGACGTCGGTGTCGGTGTCGGTGAGTCCGCCCGCGGGCAGCACGCCCAGCTTCAGGGCGAAGAACCACATGGCGAGCAGCCCGAGCCAGAAGGCGGGCGCTGCTTCCAGGGTGTACGCGGCGGAGCTCGCGCACCGGTCGAGCCAGCCGCCGGGGCGGCGCGCGGCCAGTACGCCCAGCGTCGTGCCGAGCAGGATGGCGATCAGGAACGCGGTGGCGGCGAGCAGCGTGGACCAGCCGAGGCGTTCGGTGATGACGTCGACGACCGGCTGGCGCATCACGCCCGAGTCGCCGAGGTCACCGGTGAGGGCGGCGGTCAGCCAGTTCCACCAGCGGGTCACCAGCGGCTGGTCGACGCCGAGGTTGGCGCGCAGTTGGTCGAGGTGCGCCTGCGAGGAGGTGAGGCCCGCGGTGCCCGCGTAGGCCTTCACGGGGTCGAAGGGGGAGGCCGCCGCGACGGCGAAGACGCCGAAGGTCACCGCGAGGAGGACGGGGGCGGCGAACAGGATCCGCCGCCCCGCCATCCGTGCCATCGGCCCCCAGGGGAGCTTCCGGCGCAGGGACCCTTCCGGGGCCCCCGCCCCGGCGCCCGCCTCGGTCGCTGCCTCGGTCACTTCTTGGGCTTCCAGTCCTCGACGTTCCACCAGGGGCCGGACGCCAGGCCGTGGTCGTGCGGCTCCACCTGGGTGGACAGTCCGTCCCAGGAGTCGTTGACGACGTACAGGTGGTCGATGTGGGTGAGGAAGGTGTAGCCCGGGTTCTTCACGAGCTCCTGCTGGACGGTGCTGTAGGCGGCCTTGCGCTCGGCGTCCTTGTTGGTCCTGCGGCCCGCTTCCAGGGCGGTGTCGACGGCCTTGTTGTCGTACCAGGCCATGTTGTTGAAGCCGTCGCCGCCGAGGGAGGACTTCAGGAGGGTGTACTGGTCGAAGTCGGGGTCGCCGGGGGAGCCGCCGCCCGCGAGGACCGCGTCGGTCTTCATCCGCGGTTCGATGACCTCCCAGGTGCCCGCCTGGGTCTTGATGTCGATGCCGGCCTTCTTGGCGTCGGACGCGTAGGCGAGGGCGTGGTCCTGGCGGAGCTTGTCGCCGGAGAGGTACCAGAGCGGGAACTCGGCGCGCACGCCGTCCTTGACGCGGACGCCGTCGGCGCCCGGCTTCCACCCGGCGTCGTCGAGGATCTTCTTCGCCCCGGCGAGGTCGTGGGTGCGCTCGGTGCCCTTGGCGAACCAGGGGCTGTCGGTCGGGACGGGCCCGTAGGCGGGCTTCCCCGCACCGCCGAGGATCTTGTCGACCATGACCTCGCGGTCCACCGCGACGTCGAGGGCGCGCCGGACCGCCGTGTCACCGGCGACCTTGTTGTGGGTGGGCAGGGTGACGGTGCGGTAGTCGAAGGACTTCGCCGCGTACGTCTTGCGCTGCTTCCCCTCGGCCTGGACTGCCTTGGCGAGGTTGGGCGGCAGGATCGCGCCGTCGAGGTCGCCGCTGCGCAGCCGGGTGGCGCGGACGTCGTCGTCCTTGATGATGGCCATCGTGAACTTCTTCACGGCGGGGGCGCCGCCCCAGTAGGCCGGGTTGGCCTGGAAGCTGAGCTTCTCTCCCTTGGACCACTTCGTCAGGACGTACGGACCCGTGCCGACGGGCTTGGTGGTGAAGGCCCCGGTGTTCACGTCCTGCTTGCCCGCGATGTGCTCGGGGGCGATCGGCAGGACGGTGCGCTCGGCGAACGGCGCGTACGGGTACTTGAGGGTGAAGACGACCGTGCTGTCGCCCTCGGCCTTGACGCTCTTGACGGCGTCGAGCTCCGTCTTGGCGGCGTTGTTGGTCTTCTTGTCGAGGATCGTCTCGTAGGTGAAGACGACGTCCTTGGCGCTGAAGGGCTTGCCGTCGCTGAACTTCACGCCCGGCCGCAGCTTGTACGTGTAGGTCAGGCCGTCGTCGGCGATCTTCGGCAGTTCGGCGGCGAGCGCGGGCCGCAGCTTCATCTCCCCGTCGAAGGCGAGCAGCCCGTCGAAGATCTTGGAGT
>NZ_JBSGZD010000428.1:0-4855 GCF_053610825.1 Streptomyces sp. NPDC054863
CCTCTCACGTACGTACTCGTACTACTCGGCCAGGCTGTGCCTTGCCTCAGGCGCCGGCGAGGCTGGCCTCGGAGTCGAGGGTCACGCCGGCCGCCTGGATCACCGCGGCGATCTTGACGGCCTCCTGGATGGTCTCGCGGGAGACCTCGGCCTTGCGCAGGACCTGCTCGTGCGAGTCCAGGCACTGGCCGCAGCCGTTGATCGCGGAGACCGCGAGGGACCACAGTTCGAAGTCGACCTTCTCGACACCCGGGTTGCCGATGACGTTCATCCGCAGACCGGCGCGCAGGTTCCCGTACTCCGGGTCGGAGAGCAGGTGGCGCGTGCGGTAGAAGACGTTGTTCATCGCCATGATCGCGGCGGCGGACTTGGCCGCCGTGAACGCCTCGGCGGAGAGGTTCGCCTTCGCCTCGGGCTCCAGCTCGCGCAGCACCTTCGGCGAGCGCGAGGCGATCGCGCAGGCCAGCACGGTGCCCCACAGCTGCTGCTGCGGGAGGTCGCTGTTGCCGATGACCGAGCCCAGGTTGAGGCGCAGGTCCTTGGCGTAGTCCGGAATGGCGGACTTCAGTTCGTCGAGTGCCATGTCAGATCAGTCCGTTCTGTGGTCCGTACGGGCGGGCTTGCTTCGGGGGTTCCTACTCGCCCGAGAGCAGCGCGACCGGGTCCAGGGTGTTCTCGCCCTTGGTCCAGTTGCACGGGCACAGCTCGTCGGTCTGGAGCGCGTCGAGGACCCGGAGGACCTCCTTCGGGTTCCGGCCGACGGAACCGGCGGTCACCATCGTGAACTGGATCTCGTTGTTCGGGTCGACGATGAAGACGGCGCGCTGCGCGAAGCCGTCCTCGCCCTCGATGCCGAGGTCACGCATGAGCTCGTGCTTCGAGTCGGCCAGCATCGGGAAGGGCAGGTCGGTCAGGTCCGGGTGGTCCTTGCGCCAGGCGTGGTGCACGAACTCGGAGTCACCGGAGAAGCCCAGGACCTGCGCGTCACGGTCCGCGAACTCCTCGTTCAGCTTGCCGAACGCGGCGATCTCGGTCGGGCAGACGAAGGTGAAGTCCTTGGGCCACGCGAAGACGACGCGCCACTTGCCCTCGTAGGACTTGTGGTTGATCTGCTCGAACTCGTTGCCGGCCTCCAGGGAGACACAGGCGGTGAGGTCGTACGTGGGGAACTGGTCACCAACAGTGAGCACGCGCTCTCCTTGCGACATGGGAAATCCCTTTTGCAGGGGTTTCCTGTGGGGGTGGACGGATCCCCAGAGTGACACAGGAGGCATTGATAGCGGAAATAGCTAGACTCGGTCATACCGATCGGAGGTGGTTATCAGTGGTCGTAGTAAATAGGGGCAAGCAACCCACACTGGCCCAGTTGCGCGCCTTCGTGGCAGTCGCCGAGCATCTGCACTTCCGCGACGCCGCGGGCGCGCTCGGGATGAGCCAGCCGGCACTGTCCGGGGCGGTCTCCGCCCTGGAGGAGGTCCTCGGCGTCCAGCTCGTCGAGCGTACGACGCGCAAGGTGCTGCTCTCGGCGGCGGGGGAGCGGCTGGCGGTGCGGGCCCGGGTGGTCCTGGAGGCGGTCGGGGAGCTCCTGGAGGAGGCGGAGGCGGTACGGGCCCCCTTCACCGGGGTGCTCCGCCTGGGCGTCATCCCGACGGTCGCTCCGTACCTCCTCCCGACGGTGCTGCGGCTCGTCCACGACCGGTACCCCGCACTGGACCTCCAGGTGTACGAGGAACAGACCTCGTCCCTCGTGGAGGGGCTGGCGGCGGGCCGCCTGGACCTGCTGCTGCTCGCGGTGCCGCTGGGGGTGCAGGGTCTGGTCGAACTCCCGCTCTTCGACGAGGACTTCGTACTCGTGATGCCGGATCAGCACTGGCTCGCCGGGCGGGACGACATTCCGCGCGAGGCGCTGCGGGAGCTCCAGCTGCTGCTCCTGGACGAGGGCCACTGCCTGCGCGACCAGGCGCTGGACGTCTGCCGCGAGGCGGGCCGGGAGGACGGAGGTCCCGTGACGACCACGGCGGCGGGGCTCTCGACGCTGGTGCAGCTGGTGGCGGGCGGGCTGGGCGTCACGCTCCTGCCGCGCACGGCGGTGCAGGTGGAGACGGGGCGCAACCCGGACCTGGTGACGGGCTACTTCGCCGACCCCGCACCGTCGCGCCGGATCGCGCTGGTGATGCGGGCGGGGACGGCGCGGGGAGAGGAATTCGGGGAGTTCGCGGGGGCGTTGAGGGGGGCGCTGGAGGGATTGCCGGTACGGATGGTGTAGCGCGGCGGTGGCGAGGGCGTGCGGTCGGGGAGGGGTGGTCAGGGGCGCGGTGAACTGCGCGATCAGCCACGACGCACCCGCACGTGCCACCGCACCCCTACTCGACCGCACCCCTACTCGGTCCGCAGTCCGTCGGGCCGCATCAGCCGCACCAGCACCGGCATGCTCAACGCCGTGACCAGCAGCACGACCCCCGCCGCCAGGCCCGACATCACCGCGACGCCGCCCCAGTCGAAGCCGACCGTCCGCATCGTCATGCGCAGCAGCACCACGCCCAGCACGGTGCCGACTGCGATCGCGAGGATCAGCCCCAGCGCCACCGGCACGGCCGCCTGCCACAGCACCGACCAGCCCAGCGTGGAGCGCCGCGTGCCGAACGCGACCAGTGCCGCGAGCAGCTTGCGCCGTTCCCGCAACTGCTCCAACTGCGAGACCAGCAGGCTCGCCCCGATCAGCAGCAGCACGATGGTCGCGCCCGCGAACACCCCGCGCCGGACCTGGTCAAAGCTGCGCGTCTGCTCCTGTTCCGCCAGGAGAGAGGCGCTGATCTGCGGGTCTGTCGCGTAGGCGACGTTGCGTACGAGCTCCGCGGTGTCCGCCGAAGAGCGGTCGAGCTTGAGGTACAGCGTGTGTGAGTACGCCTTCTTGGCCGAGGCGGGCAGTGCCCCGGGGGTGGCGAGGATGCCGGAGGGCGGGTAGCCGCTCGGGTCCTTCTTGGCCCGGACGGTCACCGCCGAGGCGGGCAGGGTCCACGGCAGGCCCAGGCCGGGTTTCATGCCGACCGTCGGTTCGAGGTAGTACCGGTGGCCGGGCGTGAAGCCCTTGGTGTTGCCCTCGGGGCCGCTGCCGTCGGACCGGAAGACGGCCCCGTCCGCGCAGGACGGAAGAACCGCGATCTCGCGCAGCGACGCGCAGTCGGCCACGGTCAGCTGGGTGAAATTGTCGGGGGACTCGCGGGCGTTGCCGATCCAGGCGGCCGAGTAGGCCTTGGTGCCGCGCACGCCCGGAACGGTGGCCAGTCGGCCGGCCAGTTCCGTTGCCTTCGCGGCACCGGGGCTGCCGGGGACGACGAAGAGCCGCATGTCCGCCCGGGAGGTGTCCGCCCCGGTGTCCCGGGTGTACCGGTCGGTGACCCCGGCGAACAGCATCTGCAGGGCGATCGCCCCGGCCACCGCGACTGCGATGCCGTTGACCGTACGGGCCGCCGTTCCGCCGCTCAACTGGAGTCTGCGCACCGCGAGTTGCCAGGAGACCGGGCCGCTTCCGAGGCGGGCGACGAACGCCTCCACCAGCCACGGCAGCAGGGCCGTGACACCGATCAGCAGCAGCGCGGTCCCGCCGAGGACCAGCGGCCGGTTGAAGTTTCCCTCGGTGTCGCCCTGGCCGAGCATCGGCGCCAGCAGGGCGAGTCCCGCGACGGGCAGCAGCAGCCGCCACCAGATCCGGCGGCGCACCGGCTTGGCGGCGCGCACCACGCCGAGCGGTTCGATGACGACGCCGCGCAGCGCGAGCAGCGTCACCAGGAGCGCCGACACCGGCACCGCGACACAGACCAGGGCCACCGCCCACGGGGCAGGGACGAGGTCGGACGGGAAGACGCTGATCCGCTCCAGCGTGATCAGCCCCGCCATGGACCGGGCCAGGAAGAACAGCCCGCCGCCCACGACCAGTCCGGCCAGCGAGCCCGCGAGGGCCTCGCCCGCCGCGATCCGACGGGTCATGCCCCCGTCCGCGCCCACCAGCCGCAGCGCCGCGAGCCTGCGGTCGCGGCGGTCGCCGCCGAAGCGGACGGCGGCGGCGATGAGGACGGCGACCGGGACGAGCAGGACGACGAAGGCGACCAGGACCAGCAGCAGCAGGACCGAGTCCAGGCCCTCCTGGGGAACGCCCTTGAAGGCGGTGAGGCGGTTGGTGAACCCGGGGTCGAAGCTGAGTTCCTTGCTGCCCTGGTAGTACAGGAGTTCATGGGGTCCCAGCAGACCCGCGTCGCCGATGACGGAGACGATCGGGCCGTTCAGCCGGTCCCGCAGCAGCTTGCCCCCTTCGGATTCCAGCAGCTCCTTCAGGGCGGGGGAGACCGCCAGTTCACCCGGTGCGGGGAAGGCGGTCAGGCCGGGCGGCAGCGGGGCCTTCGGGCCTTCGGGCCGCACCAGACGGCCCTGGACCGCCTGGTCGCGGAAGTCGGAGTACATGCTGGCGAGCAGCAGCGTGCCGGGGCCCGCCTGCTGCTGGGTGACGCCGCCCAGCTCGCCGCGCTGGTAGCCGCGCTCGTCGCGGGCGGACAGCGCGTTCGGGATCGCGGTGGTGATCAGCAGCAGTGCCACGCCGAGGCCGACGCCGACCGCGGTCAGGACCGTACGCGTCCAGCCCTCGCGTCCGCCGCTGACGGCGAACTTCACTCCGAGGCGCAGGTCGTCGAGTGCACTCATCCGGCGAACTCCAGGCTCAGATCGCGGGACTTTCCGTCGCGTACGACGACTTCGCGGTCGGAGTAGGCGGCGACGCGTGCTTCGTGGGTGACGAGGACGACGGCGGCGTGGGTGGAGCGGGCGGCGTCGGTGAGCAGTTCCATGACGCGTTCGCCGTTGA
>NZ_JBSGZD010000429.1:0-4850 GCF_053610825.1 Streptomyces sp. NPDC054863
GGCCCGTTCGGCGGCGACCAAAACACGTTCACGGGGGCCTTCGCCGGGGTGCGCGCCCGCGCCACGGGGTGCGGGCTTAACAGGTTAGGGGACCCCGGGGGCTGGGGCGCGGGGGGTCCGGTTCACAGCCTCACAGGTTCACAGACCTACTGGTTCACAGACCCACAGGTCCACAGGTCCACGTGGGAGCCGTCAGCAGCGGCCCGCCGCGCGGTCCCGGACCACCAGGTCCGTGTTGCTCGTGGTGCCGTCGATCCAGACGACCCGCTTGCCGGTGTCGGCCGACGCCCACGACTGGTCGCCGCGGTTGCAGGAGACCCGCTCGCCCTCACGGGTGCCGGCCGCGTCGAACTGCCACAGCTTCGGCAGCGTCTCGTTGCGGTACACCGTGTCGGGCAGCGAGGCTCCGACCGTCACGGCCTCCTCCGACGCGGTCAGGTCCAGGGCGAAGAGCGCCTTGCCGCCCGCCTCGGGGCTGAGGTCCAGCAGCTTGGTGCCGTCCAGGTTGGCGCGGCGTACGGCCATCTGACCCTCGTCCGCGGCGTTCTCGTCGACCAGCCAGGAGACGTGGGTGCGGGAGATGCCGGTCTGGCCGAGGCTTTCCACGGTCGCCTTCTGCGGCAGGACGTTCGTCTTGCCGGTCTTGGGGTCGAGGACCTCGACGTCCAGCTTGTACTGGCCGTTGACCGGCCACAGCTTGGCGTACGCGACCTTGCCGTTCTTCACGGAGGGCAGCGCGGAGCCGAGGTGGTAGCGCCCGCCGTCGACGTAGGCCTGCTCGCCCGTCTTCAGGTTCTTGTACGCGGCGTGACGCCCGCCGAACGGGTCGTTCTCCTCCCAGACGACCAGGTCACCGTCGATGCGCAGACCCTGGAGGCCGGTGTAGGAGGACCAGATCTTCTTGGCCGGGCCGCCCGCGACCGGGCGGACCATGACGTCGATGCTGGTCGTGCCGAAGGCCGCCCAGACGACGTTCTTGCCGTCGGTCGCCGGGTAGACGTGGAACCTGCCGTCGTTCGGGCTGATCAGCTTGGGCGCGCCCTTGCCGTCGGTGCGGCCCGCGTAGATCGAGTACGGCTCGGAGCCGTCGTCGTTCGACTTGGAGACCGCGTAGTGGCCGCCGCCCGCGCCGACGCCCGTGCCCGATGTGTTGAGCTTGCCCAGGAGGGTGTCGGAGTCCATGCCGAGCGCGTCTTCCCAGCCCGGCGTGATGCCGTGGGCGTTGAAGGAGCGCTTGATGACGTTCAGGTCCTTCGCCGACGCCTTCAGGTCCTTGGCGGCGGCGACGACGGCGTTGCGGCCCTCGGTGAAGCCGTCCAGGGGGGTCAGGTACTCGGAGAGCGCCTTGTAGACGATCCGGTCGGCGAGGTCCTTGTCGAGGTCCTGGCGGATGTCCCACAGGGCACCCGAGAAGATCGTCGAGTTGAGGTGCACGCCGCCGTTGTCGACGTCGTACGAGACGCCGAGGAAGTCCTTGGAGGTGGTGCGGCCGTCGTTGAGGTCGCGCAGTGCGCAGTCCCGGGCGGAGAGCGTGCGGCACAGGTTCTCGCCGAGGAGGCCCGAGTCCGGGTCGTCCATGGCGGTGCCGGAGGTGAAGGTGTCGATGGCGTTGCCGAAGTAGTCGGCTATGCCCTCGTTGAGCGCGCCGGACTGGCCGACGTACACCAGGTTGGCGGTGTTCTCGACGACGCCGTGCGTCATCTCGTGGCCGACCACGTCGACGTCGGACGCGAGCGGCTTGTACTCGTCGTCGCCGACGCCGTACACCATCTTCGAGCCGTCCCAGAAGGCGTTGACCCACGGCTGTCCGCCGTTCGTCACGCCCACCAGGGAGTTGATGGTCATGCCGCGGCCGTCGAGGCTGTCGCGGTTGTGCTTCGACTTGTAGTAGTCGTACACCTGGGTGCCGGCCCACTGCGCGTCGATGGCGCCCGCGTCGGTGGCGTCCTTGCCGAAGTCCTGGACGGGCGAGCCGAACTCCTTGATGCCCGAAGGCCACTTGCCCGCCGCGTCGTCGGCCTCGACGCCGCGCGCGTCCCACGTGGTGATGGGGTTCTTGCTGCTGCCCTGCATCCGCACGTGGTCGCTGAGCGTGTACTCCTTGCGGGAGGAGTCGAAGTACAGGTTGAGGTCCACCTTGGCGCCGTCGGTCTTGACGCCTGTGCCGGTGGCGTCACCGGGCCCGAGCGCCTTCGCCGGGGCCTTCCGGGCCGCCGCCCCCTTCGGGGCCGCGCCCTTCGCCTGCTTCGTGCCGAAGGTCTTGATGCTGCTGTACTGCAGGACCGGGAAGCCGGCCTTCGCGTCGATGTAGACCTGCCGCAGCACGGCCTCGCCGGTCACCGGGTGGTTGCCCTTGACGGTGACCTGGCGGGTCAGGACGCCCTTGCCCTGCGGGAGGACGACGAGCCTGCCCGCGGTGCCGGTGAGCGCGGTGGCGGCCGGGGACTTCTGGCCCTGGGCCTTGCGCAGGTCCTTCTTGCTGAGGTTCTTGCCGTTCAGCTCGCGGTTCACGGCGGCGACGGCGCGCGCGACGGCGACCTTCTCGGAGACCGTGGCGGTGGTGCCGGTCGCCAGCTTCGTGAAGTACTTGCCGGAGGTGCCGACGACGGAGCGCTTTCCGGCCTTGTTCTCCATGCGGACGACGTACTGGCCGCCGAGGACGTCGAGACCCTTGTACTTCTGCTGGAGGCGGACCGTCTCGGTGCCCCCCTTGGCCTGGGTGCCGACGGCCTTCAGGTCGCCCTGGGGGTTGCCGATGCGGTACCGGCTCTGCTTGTCGGCGAGGTGGCCGAGGGCCGCGTCGGCGGCGCTGCCGGTCGCCTTCGCGGGCTCGTTGATGCCGTCGACCAGGGCCGGGGTCGCGGTGTCGGTTCCCGGGATCACTTCGGCCGCGGGCGCTGCGGGGGCCGCCGGTGCGGCCTGCGCGGCGGGTACGACGCCGGCGAGGAGGGCAGCCGCTGCGAATGTCGCGGCGACCCCCTTGGATATACCGGCCTTGGACATACCTGCACTTGTGATGCCAGGTCTTGCTGCACGCACTCGGGTCTTGTGCACGCTTCCCCTCCCACGGTACGGACGAGCTTGGGCATGACCATGCAAGTCGCTGTGTGTTCAAGTCGGCAATGTTTCCCATGTGTTCAGATGTGGACACGCACACTTGTGTGCATGGTGTGCTCACGAAAGAATCCGGCCCATGATCGAGGGGGAAGAACTGCACAGCCTCGGCCTGGGGGAGGTCGAGGGACGTGTCTACGAGGCCCTGCTGAAGGAACAGGCCTCCTGCACAAGTGACTTGGCAAGACTCCTGGAACTCCCCGTTCCGCGGATCGACGAGGCCCTGACCAGCCTCTCCGTATCCGGTTTCACCGTCCCCGCCCCGGACGGTTCACCGCGCCCGGCCGCTCCGGCCGCCGCCATCCGCACACTCATCCATCGCCGTCAAGCCGAACTCCACATTCGGTCAGCCGAGTTGGAGCAGCTGATGATGTCCGCCGACCGCATCGCGGGCCGCCTCACGGCGGGTTCACACAGCGCGTCGGAGGGCGGCATAGAAATCGTCACGGGCCCGCGCCAGATCGGCGAGCGCGCGGAGTCGCTCCTCGCCTCCGCCGAACAGGAGGTGGTGATCCTGGACCGGCCCCCTTACGCGAAGGCGGACGCGGACCATCCGGACCGGCCGCCCGCCCTGGACATCGAGGCCCTTCTCGCCCGGGGCATCACGGTCCGCGCGGTCATCGACCGGGAGGGCCTGGGCTTCCCCGGCCGGATGCGCTCCCTGACCGCACTGGCGGCCCGCGGGCTGCGGGCCCGCGTCACCTCGGGCGTACCGACGAAGCTGATCGGCATCGACCGCCGCATCACCCTGCTGCCGCCCTCGGAATCGGCGGACCCGACCGCCTCCGCCCTGGTCGTCGGCGACGCCCTGCTGCGCAACGCCCTGCTGCCGCTCTTCGAGACGGTGTGGGACCGCTCCATCCCACTGGGCAGCAGCGGTACGGGGGCGACGGCCGACCCCGTTTCGGGCCAACAGCGCGAATTGCTGGGCCTGTTGGCGGCGGGACTCAAGGACGAGGCGATAGCCCGCCGGCTCGGCGTGCACGTCCACACGGCCCGCCGCCGCATCACCCGCCTCCTGGCGGCCCTGAACGCGGAGACCCGGTTCCAGGCGGGGGCGCAGGCGGCGACGAGGGGGTGGCTGGCCTGAAACGGGCGGGGCGGACGGTCCGAAAGCCGCTCTGGACATCCGCCCCCCGCTCCCCTAGCCTCACCGGACGGCATCGCGCGTCGGCCACCGGCCGGGTGGGGCGTGGAGGTAGCCCGTGAGTTTGCCCATCGGAGGCATTCCACAGTGTCCGTACAGCTGAATCACACGATCGTCTTCTCCCGTGACAACCGGGAATCCGCGGAGTTCTTCGCCCACATCATGGGCCTCGAAGTGGGCGCCGAATGGGGCCCGTTCATCCAGGTCACTCTCGCGAACGGCGTCGATCTCGACTTCGCGACGCTCCCGCCCACGCAGGACGTCTTCCCGCAGCACTACGCGTTCCTCGTCTCCGAGGAAGAGTTCGACAAGATCTTCGGCCGCATCAAGGCCAAGGGCCTGGCGTACACGGCGGATCCGCACGGGAAGAAGCCCGGCGAGATCAACCACAACGACGGCGGCCGGGGCGTCTACTTCCCCGATCCGGCGGGCCACGGCATGGAGATCATCACCGTGCCGTACGGCGGCTTCTGAGCCGTCCACAGGGGTGCGTGGCTGTACCGGATCCGCGGATCCGCCGCGTGGGGCGGACCGGCCACGACGGCGCCGCAGACGGGCGACAGCAGCCTCAGGAGAGACGGAGGGGCCC
>NZ_JBSGZD010000430.1:0-4826 GCF_053610825.1 Streptomyces sp. NPDC054863
TCCGTCGGACCGTACAGATTGGTCACCGACACCGCTGCCGCCGTCAACTGCTGGGCCAGCGACGGGGGCAACGCCTCACCGCCGACCAACGCCCGAAGCCCGCTCACCACGTCCGGAGCCTCCACGACCAACGCCTGCCACACCGCCGGCGTCGCTTGCAACACCGTGGCCCCCGACCCGTCGATCAGCCCCGCCAACGCCCGCGGATCCCGCATCGTGTCCCCGTCGGCCAGCACCACGCAAGCGCCCGACACCAACGGCACATACAACTCCAGCGCATGGATGTCGAAAGCCACCGTCGTCACCGCAACGAGAGCATCGTCGGTGCCCAGCGTCAGGTGCTCACGCAAGGCAGCCACAAAGTTGCCCAGCGCCTGATGAGAAACCACCACCCCCTTCGGCCGACCCGTGGAACCCGACGTGTACATCACATACGCAGGATGAGCGGGCAGCAGCGCCGCACCACGGTCACCATCGGTCAGGTCCCCACCCTCACCACGCGAGCACTCCTCGACAGTCTCCGGGGCATCCACCACCAGCCGCGCCACGTCCCCGGGGAGCACCGATGCCACCGCAGAGGCAGTCACCACCAGCACGGGACGGGCATCGGCCCTCACATACGCGATCCGATCGGCCGGATGACCGGGATCGATCGGCACGTACGCCGCCCCCGCCTTCACCACCGCCAGCAGGGTGACCACCAAGTCGACGGAGCGATCCATCAGCACCGCCACCCGGTCCTCCGGGCCCACGCCCCTGGTGACCAGCAGCCGCGCCAGACGGTTCGCCCGGGCGTTCAGCTCCGCATAGGTCAACCGGGTGTCCCCGAACACCACCGCGGTCGCGTCCGGCATGCGTGTGACCTGCGCCTCGAACAGCTCGGGAAGCGTGCGAAGGGGAACGTCCCGGGCAGTGGCGTTCCACTCCACCAGAGTGCGGTGGTGTTCGACCGGGGTGGCCAGACCCAGTCGGGCGATCGGCGATTCGGGCTCCAGGCGGGCCAGGGCCGCGAGCAGATGAAGGAAACGCGCCTGGTGGGCGGCGTTCTCCTCTTCCGTGTAGAGCGCGGGGTTGGCCAGGAAGTCCACCCGCAGGCCTGCGTCCCGCTCGTAGACGAGGATCGTCAGGTCGTCCACCGCACCGTTCGCCAGGTAGGTGCGCGCGGTGGTCTCGCATCGCCCGAACCGGGGCAGGGTCCGATCGTCGGGAAGGAAGTTGACGACGGGGCCGAACAGGCGACTGCCCGCACGGGCGATTTTCAGGTCGCGATGCAGGTGCTCGTACCGGTAACGCTGGTGCTGCAGCACCCCCCGGCTCCGTGCGGACGCCCCCCGAGCCAGGTCACGCACGCTCATGCCCGGTGCGATGGGCAGACGCAGCGGAAGCGCTTGGGCCATACTCGCCAACGACCCCCGCACACGCGACCCCTTGCGTGCCGTGACGGTCAGTCCCAGCACGACCTCCTGCGCCTGCGCCACCCGATGCACGTACAGCCCGGTGGCCCCGATCAGCAGGGCGGGCAGGGCGACGCCCGACGCGCGGGCCAACTGTCGGAGCGACTGCGCGACCTCGGCCGGGACCACGTCGGTCCTGCGGTGAGAACGACGAGACGCAAACGCCGTCCCTGAGGCCAGGGTTACGGCCTCGGGCGCGTCCCCCATCTGCTCCGCCCAGTACGCCCGGTCCTGTACGAACTGCTCGCTCCCGCGGTACGACTCATCGTCGGCCACGATCTCCTCAAGGGTCGCGAACAGCGTGAACGGGCAGTCCTTCCCGTCCTCCAGGGCGGTGTAGATCTCCGCCACCCGGTTCAGCCACACCGAGTAGCCGATGCCGTCCATCGCGATGTGGTGGGCCCCCAGATACACCACGGTCCGGTCCTCGCCCACCAGGAGCGCGGCGAGGGTCCAGATCCGGCCGTCTTCGAGATCGGCGGGGCGGGCCGCCTCGGCACGCATCCACGCCTCCGCGGCCACCGCCGGCTCAGGCTCCTGCCGTAGGTCGACCACGGACAGCCGGTAGTCGAGCAGGGGGTCGACCACCTGCCACGGCCCGTCGCCGCTCTGCCCGAACCGCACACGCAACAGCTCTGTCTCGGCCAGCGCCTGGCCGAACGCCTTCTCCAGCAGGGCGAGTTGCAGACTGCCGACGATGTCCAGGTAGTCCACCATGTTCTGGGCCGGGCTCTCCGGATCCAGTGCCTGGGCGTACCAGATGCCTTCTTGAGCTGCGGTCAGGGCTTGGGGGGCATGGTTCGACATGTTGAATGTCCCGTGTGCTTGGTATCCAGCGAGAAATCGGCAAAAGACTGTGCCGCGCAGACTCGGCATCCGTCTGCCGGAGAAACCGTTGACCCACCCTCTTCGGCTCTCGGAAGCCTGGCGGTGAGCGCGGTGTGCTGCCGGACCGCCCGGGTGGCCGCCGGTGAGGCCTCGTCACCGGCTCCGATGATCCGGCGAGTTCGCCGACATCGGACGAAACGATGCTCCGCTGCCTCGAATACGGCCTGGGTGAACAGCTCGGTGCCCGACAGGTCGACGGGGGCCCGCATCGGCCCGCGACCGGCCCCCGGCGGCGGATCGGGGATCCGCCTCAGGGCTCACGTCCGGGTGGCGGGGAAGCTGTTCGGCGAAGGTACGAAGCGCGTGCGACGCTCCCTGCCCGGGGCTGATCGGCCCCGAGTGTGGTCCGCCGGGAGGTGACGGACCACCAAAACCGCTGTGCTCATTCGCCGCCCATGGCATCGACCAGGCTCTGGGGCCGCATGTCGGTCCAGGAGCGCTCGACGTAGTCCAGGCAGTCCTGTCGCGAAGCCTCGCCGAACGCGATCTCCCAGCCCTCGGGGACGTCGACGAAGGTCGGCCAGAGCGAGTGCTGCTTCTCCGGGTTGACCAGCACCAGGTAAGTAGCTTCTTGGTCCTCGAACGGGTTCGTCATGTTTGGACTTTCTGGTGCTTATTACTTGTGTTCTTGGTGAACTTGACTCAGAGGCAGTACAACCGCCCCAAATGAACACAGAGGTACGCCCGGTCGACTTCGGGATGATCTTGCGATGACCGACAAACCCTCAGGCGGCGTTCACGCTGGTCGGCGCGGATCGCACAGCACGCGGCGTGAGGTCGGTGACGGCTGAGGGGTGAACCGTCGGGTCGAGCTCGCAGGGCCGACGGTACTCGCCGCTGTGCGCGCGGACCGGGCGTCCCTTCGTACGGGCGCTACCGCCGCGGCTCCGCGGTGCGGGCATCGACCACGGCGAGCCAGGCGTCGGCGATCAGCCGGTGGCCGAGTGGGCTCGGGTGGACGCCGTCCGGGGCCAGTTCCGCCGCCTGACGTTCCTGTGCCGCGCGGAGCAGGACGAGGTCCGCACGGACCACCTGGGCTCCGTTGCCCCGAGCTGCCCGCAGGACGGCGTCGGTACGGGGCGACAGGTCGTCGAACCAGCCTTCCTGCTCCGGGGTGACGGGCAGCAGAAAGGGGGTGATGACGACCAGCCGTGCGGCGAGGGTCTGCGCGGCGCCCGCCAGAAGGCGGTCGAGGCATGCTTCGAACTCGTCGACCGGGCTGGGGAGTTGGCTGTCGTAGTGCCGCCAGGTGTCGTTGATTCCGATCTTGACCGTGACCACGGTGGGCCGGAGGTCGGTGACGTCGGTGGTCCAACGGGATTCGAGGTCGTACACACGATTGCCGTTGAGTCCCTTGTTGATGACCCGGGGGGAGGGTCCCGGGGCGGGTCCGGACCCGGTGTTCGCCCGGTCGCGCAGGGTCTGCGCGATCTCGTGGACGTATCCGTTGCCGAGCGAGGTGGAATCTGCCCGGTCGCGGCCCGCGTCGGTGATGGAGTCACCGATGAACAGGAGCGTGTCGTCTTCCTTGATGTGCATGTCGCTGTGCATGTCTGCCGTCCTGGCGTCGTGTGTGGGGGGGCGTGGGAGACGGGACGATCGTCGCCCTCTCCCCTGCCGTGTCGACTACGGCTGATGAATCGGTCGTTGCGCTGCGGCGCGCCGCAGTGTCGCGGCCTCGCGCCCCAGCGCGGTGGGATCGTCGCCGGGCACGAACTCCAGCAGCACCTCGACGCGTCGGCCGTTCAGCAGGCGGAGTGCGGCGGCCCACAGGCCCTCACGTTCGGCCAGCGGCAGCCGGTTGTTGCCCGGCCACCACGAGAAGGCGTGCACGGCGGTGACCCGGTCGCCGAGCTCGGCGAGCCCCGCCAGCGCTTCCTCGTCGGGGACGTCGAGCGGCGGCTGCCAGTAGGTGCGGACGTTGTCCGCGCCCACCTCGTCCAGCAGTTGGACGGTCGAGGCGACGGTGTCGGTGAGCGTTCCCGGATGGAACTCCGGTGCGAGCTCCAGCCCGTGGTCCGCAGCGATCCGGGCCGCCTCCCGCAGACAGGCCACGGTCGTGTGCCGCTCCTCCGGCGGAGTGGCTTCCGATCCCGTTCCGCCCGCCCAGACCCGTATCCGGGGCGCCCCGAGGAGCACCGCGGCCCGGGCGACGGCCGGGAATGCGGCCAGTTCGCCCGGGGAGGCGCGGAAGTACGAGCCGTACGAACAACAGGCGAGCCCGTACCGGTCGGAAACCTCACGGACCGCGCGGACGGTGCCGGGTTCCCCCGGCGGCGCGTGCACGTCCGCTCCCCACTCGACCACCTCCAGACCCGCGTCCGCGGCGCACCGCGCGACCTCGGCGGCGGGCAGCCGACGGAAGGTGACCGAGCACAGGCCGAATCTGGTCACGCCGGTGTCGGGCCCGGCCTGCGGACGGCTCGGGGCGTCGTCCGTCACGCCGCTCCTCTTCTCCTCGGTCACTGCACTGCCTTCCTGGCG
>NZ_JBSGZD010000431.1:0-4801 GCF_053610825.1 Streptomyces sp. NPDC054863
GTTCCGGGGCCCTTGCGCATACTCGTACGTACACCTGATGCCCGTACGTCCGCCTGGAGGTACGGCTACACCTCGTAGACCGCGCCCCTGGCCGCCACCTCGGCCGGTCCCGCGTACGCCTGGCGGGCGTCGCTCAGGTTCCGGTCGGCGTCCGTCCACGGCGGGACGTGGGTGAGGACGAGGTGGCCCGCGCCCGCGCGGGCGGCGTACTCGCCCGCTTCGCGGCCGTTGAGGTGCAGGTCCGGGATGTCCTCCTTGCCGTGGAGGAACGATGCTTCGCAGAGGAAGAGGTCGGCGCCCGAGGCGAGCTCGTGCAGGGCCTCGCAGGGGCCGGTGTCCCCGGAGTACGTGAGCGTGCGCCCGCCGTGTTCCAGGCGGATGCCGTACGTCTCGACGGGGTGGCGCATCTTCTCCGTACGGACGGTGAAGGGGCCGATCTCGAAGGTGCCGGGCTTCAGGGTGTGGAAGTCGAAGACCTTGCTCATCGAGTCGGGGGTGGGCGTGGCACCGTGCGCGCTGGTCAGGAGTTCCTCGGTGCCGTCGGGGCCGTAGACGGGGATCGAGGGGGCCATGCCGCCGTCGTGGCGGTAGTAGCGGGTGACGAAGTAGGCCGTCATGTCGATGCAGTGATCGGCGTGCAGGTGGCTGAGGAAGATCGCGTCCAGGTCGTACAGACCGATGTGGCGCTGCAGCTCGCCGAGGGCGCCGTTGCCCATGTCGAGGAGCAGCCGGAAGCCGTCGGCCTCTACGAGGTAGCTCGAACAAGGCGATTCCACGGACGGGAACGACCCCGAGCAGCCGACGACGGTGAGCTTCATGGAGCGGGAACCTCCGGTTGCGGTTGCGAGTGCGGGATCCGGGTGCGGGGATTCGGGACGGGTGCGGGAGCCGGGGCGGGGGTGCGGGCGCAGGGAGAGGCGGTCCGCGCGCGGTGGGGGCGGGGAGCGCGCGCAGATGGATCGAGCGTAAGTCGCGGCAGGGGCGCCCGCTCCTCGGTGGTGTGCCGTTGTGGGGGAACTCACCTGTGCTGTCACCGGTTCGGGGGGAGCGCGCGGGGGCGCGGGGGCGGAGCGGGGGGTGGGAGCGAACTGGGGGCGGGGGCCGGGCACTTCAGGGCGCGGGGAACTGTGCGACCAGCCACGCCGCACCCGCACGACGACCACCGGCCCGCCCGGCCCCTGGTGCCGTGCCGCACCCGCCCCGGTACCGTCGGGCGCATGGATACCTCGTGGTGGCTGGCGCTGCTCGGTGTGGTGGTGCTCGCGCTGGTCGCGGCGCTGACCGACGGGTGGGGGCGCGGGCAGCGGGCGAAGCGGCAGCGGCAGCGCCCCGGTGGGCGGACCCGGCCGCCCGGGCGGCCCACCGGTCCCCGCCGGAAGCCCGGCGAGCTTCCCCGGAGGATGCCGCAGGCCAAGGAGATCTGGTGGGCGGAGGTGCCGTTCGAGGACGGGCCCGGGTCGAAGGACCGGCCGTGTCTGGTGCTGTCCGTACAGGGCGAGAGCGCGCTCGTCGCGAAGATCACGAGCAAGTGGCACCACGACAGGTCGGGCGTGATCGCGCTGCCGCCCGGGTCGGTCGGTGACGCCGAGGGCCGGCCGAGCTTCCTGGAGACGGACGAGCTGCGGGACGTCGCGGTGTGGGAGTTCCGCCGCCGGGTCGGCGTCGCGGACCCGACGGTGTGGGACCAGGTACGTCACCTCGCACGCTGAGCGGGGAGAAGCGGACAGGACCCCCTTGTACGGCGGGGCGAGGGACCGATGACGCCCGCTCGCACGGCGGGACGGAGGGCCGGTTGGGCCCGCTCGCGCGGTGCAGAGGACGCGCCGGTGGCGCCCGCTCGCACGGCGGGGCGACGGACCGGCTGCGCCCGCTCGCGCGGCGGGGCGACGGGCCGGTTGGGCCTGGTCGTGTGGTGGGAGGGCGGGCCGGTGGTGTCCGTTCGTGCGGTGGGGCGGAGGGGCGGGTGTTCTCTGCGCGTGGGCTGCCGTTCGCCCCGGTCGGCCGAGGGATCCGTGTGTACGGGGTGTGTGGGGGGTGCCCGAGGGGTGGGCGAACAGTGGTGGGGGCCGTGTCCGGCTCGCGGTGTGGCAGGTTAGGCACCTCGTCCTGGGTCGGTTCGTCGTACTGTCGCCACCGGCCCTTCCCGAAGAGCCGAAGAGATGTCTGTGTCTGTTTCTGCGACCACGGTTCCTGCGACCACGGTTCCCGCTCCCCGTTCACGTCCGGCCCTCCTCCCCCGTCTCGCCCCGCGTTCCCTGCGCCCTGCCCTGCCCGACCGGCTGGACTGTCTCACCAGCCTGCGCTTCTTCGCCGCGTTCGCCGTGTTCACGCATCACTTCACGGGTCTCGGCAACCACACCGGTTACGGCACCGCGCCGCTGATCTTCCCGTACTCGCTGATCGGCGGGCACGGGGTCACCTTCTTCTTCGTGCTGTCCGGGTTCCTGCTCGCCTGGGGCCATCGGCCGGGGCAGCACCTCGGGGCGTTCTACTGGCGGCGCGTGGCCCGGATCTGGCCGGCCACGCTGGCTGTCGTACCGCTCGCGGTGTACGCGTTCTACGTCCTGCCGGACAAGGACATCGACTGGGGCAGTCTGGTCGCCTCGGTGTTCCTGGTGCAGTCGTGGTTCCCGGGCGTCACCCCGAACCTGCCGGGCAACGGGCCCACCTGGACGCTGGGCGCCGAGCTGTTCTTCTACGCCCTGTTCCCGCTGGTCATCCGGTGGGCGCGGCGGACCAGGACGGGGGTGCTGCTGACGGTGTGCGGGCTCGGTCTGGTGTACATGTTCGCGGTCGGGCTGAGCACGAACCTGTATCTCGACGGTCCGACGGCGAGCTGGGTCCAGCGGCACCCGCTCTACTTCTTCCCGCAGTTCGTGCTGGGGCTGACCTTCGCGCTGGCGCTGCGGCGCGGCTGGCGGGTGCCGGTGCGGCCGGTCGTCCCCCTGCTGGCGCTGGCGTTGACGACGTACGGCTACTACCAGGGCAAGGCGCGCTGCTCGCCGGAGGTCGTGGCGTACCTCGACGCGGGGCTGCGGCCGGTGCTGGCGGTGCTGGCCGTGCTGATCGTGGTGGCGTTCGCCCAGCGGGAGGCGGCGGGGCACCGGGGGGTGCTGCAGTCGCGGGCGATGGTGCTGCTCGGGGTGTGGTCGTACTCCTTCTACCTCGTGCACCACGCGGTGAACCGGGTGCTGATCGACCGGTGGGGGCGCGGTGAGGACAACAACAGCGTGCTGATCGACCTGCTGGGCGTCGCCGTCATCTCGCTCGCGCTGTCGTGGGTGGTCTACCGGTACGTGGAGGACCCTGCGGCGCGGTGGCTGAACCGGCGGGTGCCGAAGCGGTGGCGGACGGCAAAGGCGTGACGGAGAGAGGGCTCACGAGCGCCTAACGGGTCAAGAGTTAAAGGGATTCAAGGGTTTAGAGGTGTAGGGCTCACGCGTGGGTGAACAGGCGTGTCCCGGGCCCCCCGCGCTAGCCTGACCTTGACATGTCCGCTCTGCACCGGGCCCCACACCCGTGCAACCCCACGAGCGGTCCCCCCACGCCTGAGGACTCGCACATGGCTCTTCTGACCGCCCCCACGAATGCCCGAATACCCGCCCGGTCCGACACCCCGAGGGACATTTTCTTCGTCAACAACAGCGTGGACGAACTCGGTGGCGTCACCAGCTGGTCGCACCACATGGCGCGGCTCTTCAGCGGGCGCGGTCACAGCGTGCATGTCATCGGCATCACTCCTGCTCCGAAGGACCGCAGGGCGGAGCTGGACGACGTTCTTCCGTACGGGACGACGACGCTGTACGACGCCCACCCGCCGGGCGTCCGGGCCCTCAAGGGCGTCAAGGGCCGGCTCAACGTCGCGGAGCAGCGCAGGCAGGCGGCGCGGCAGGCCGGCATGGAGGAGCAGGCGGCGAAGCTGTCGCTGCTGTTCGGGGCCGCGCGGCCGGGCAGCATCGTCATCGTCACGCAGGTGTGGGCGATGGAGTGGGTGGCTCTCGCGGAGACCGCCGGAGTGACCGTGATCGGCATGAGTCACGAGTCCTTCCAGGCGTCGCGGAAGTCCTCGCGGCTGCGCCGGGTCAAGCAGTTCTACAAGGACGTGGACCGGCTGCTCGTCCTCACGCGCGAGGACTCGGACCTGTGGATCCGCCAGCACATGAACAACGTGGGCTTCATGCCCAACCCGCTGCCCTTCTTCCCCGACGAACCCTCGCGGCGCGAGGCGAAGACGGTGGTCAGTGTCGGGCGGCTGTCGCACGAGAAGGGCATCGACCTCCTCCTCGACATCTGGGCGCAGGTCGCCCCCCGCCACCCGGACTGGAAGCTGCGGATCTTCGGCGCGGGGCAGGACGAGCGGAAGCTGCACAAGCTGGCCGCCGAGCTGGGTGTCGCGCAGTCGGTGGAGTGGATGGGGCGTACGGACGACGTTCCCGGAGCGCTGCGCGAGAGCTCGGTGTTCACGCTGACGTCGCGTGCGGAGGGGTTCCCGCTGGCGCCGATGGAGGCGATGGCGACGGCGGTGCCGTGTGTCTCCTTCGACATGGCTCCCGGCATCCGGGAGATCATCACCGACGGTGTGGACGGTTTCGTGGTGAAGGCGGGCAACACCGCGCTGTTCGCCGAGCAGTTGGACGCGCTCATGTCCGACAAGGACCTGCGCGACAGCATGGGTGAGGCGGGCCGGACGAACATCCAGCGCTTCTCCACGGACAGGATCACGCGCCGCTGGGAGGACCTGTTCGCCTTCCTGGAGCGGTAGTTCGGCCGGCGCGCGAGGGGCCCCGGTGGTGTGCACCGG
>NZ_JBSGZD010000432.1:0-4800 GCF_053610825.1 Streptomyces sp. NPDC054863
GTGCTCCCGTACGTCGCCCTGGAGGGCCAGGACGCCGACAACGGGGTTGCTCTTCATGCTCGTTACCAGCCCCGGTTGGCGTAGCGCTCGGACTCGGGGAGGGTGTCGCAGTTGATGCCGACCATGGCCTCGCCCAGGTTCCGCGACGCGTCCGCGATGATCTTCGGGTCGTCGAAGAAGGTGGTGGCCCGGACGATGGCGGCGGCGCGCTTGGCCGGGTCGCCGGACTTGAAGATGCCGGAGCCGACGAAGACGCCCTCGGCACCGAGCTGGCGCATCAGCGCGGCGTCGGCGGGGGTGGCCACGCCACCTGCGGAGAACAGCACCACGGGGAGCTTGCCGAGCTCGGCGACCTCCTTGACCAGCTCGTACGGGGCGCGGAGGTCCTTGGCGGCGGCGAACAGCTCGTTGTTGTCGTAGCCGCGCAGCTTGGCGATCTCGTTCTTGATCTGGCGCAGGTGGCGGACCGCCTCGACGACGTTGCCGGTGCCGGCCTCGCCCTTCGAGCGGATCATGGCCGCGCCCTCGGCGATGCGGCGCAGGGCCTCGCCCAGGTTGGTGGCACCACAGACGAAGGGGGTGGTGAACGCCCACTTGTCGGAGTGGTTGACCTCGTCGGCCGGGGTCAGCACCTCGGACTCGTCGATGTAGTCGACACCGAGCGACTGGAGGACCTGGGCCTCGACGAAGTGGCCGATGCGGGACTTCGCCATGACCGGGATGGACACGGCCTCGATGATCTCTTCGATCATGTTGGGGTCGGACATCCGGGCCACACCGCCGTCCTTGCGGATGTCGGCGGGCACCCGCTCCAGCGCCATGACGGCGACGGCACCGGCGTCCTCGGCGATCTTCGCCTGCTCGGCGTTGACGACGTCCATGATCACACCGCCCTTGAGCTGCTCGGCCATGCCGCGCTTGACGCGGTCGGTGCCGGTGGCGGGGGTGTGCGGGGTGGTGTTGCTGGACATCTGATCGACCTCGCTCGGTGACGGGAAGGCAAGCGTTTCAGCGGTACCTGCACGGATTCCTGTACGGATTCCCGAACGGGTTCCTGTTACCGCTGAGGAAACGCCCTGCGACCAGTCCACTGCAAGGGCCAATGGTGAGGCGGTGGATCGTTTTCGTGGCTCCCTCAGGTACCGGGACGGTCGGCGAGGGCGACCGGAGGCTCGTCGTCCATCTCGAAGGCCATCGGAATCGGGGCATGCCCGGCCAGCCGGAACCACCGGACCTTGCGGTGCCGGCGCAGGGCGTGGGCGGCCCGCACGGAGTCGTTGTGGAACCGGCGCGCCATCGGCACCCGGCGCACGGCGGCGGCCAGCTCCCCCGCGGCCTCCTCGCCGCCCGGGGCCAGCTTCAGCGCCTCCACCTGCTCCGGCTCCCCGAACACGGCCCGCAGCGCCTGGCTGAGCTCGCTCTCCGCGACCTCCCGCTGCTCCTCCTCGGCCTGCCGGGCCTCGTGCGTGGCCTGGTACAGCACGATCGACGAGGCCGGGTCCAGCACCCCGGAGGTCGCCAGCTCCTGCGCCACGGAGGCCCGTCGCAACAGCTGCGCGTCGAGGGCAGCACGGGAGGCGTCGATCCGGGCGTGCAGCCGGTCGAGCCGGCCTGCGGTCCAGCTGAGATAGAGGCCGATCGCGAAGAGGCCGACGACGATCCAGATGAGAGTTACGGTCACCCGCCGAGGCTATCCGCTTGCCGCTCGGGCGCGGGGCGGGCGGGGGCGTCTGCGGCGCGGGTCTGCGTATGCGGGCCTGCGTATGCGGGTCTGCGCCGGTGGGGGCGGGCGGAGGTTGCCTGCGGCTCAGGGCGGGCGCCGGTGGTTGCCCGGCGGCTCAGGCCGACGCCATGGAGGCGGGCGTTCCGGGCTGCGCCCGGTGCACGGCCTGCGCCCGCGCGTCCTCAAAGCCCGGACGGGCTGGAAAATCCCCTCACACGCCCGACGGGCTGGATTTGCCGATCTTCGCCCGGGCCCGCGCCATCCGCCCCGGCCGTTCCTCCTCGTCCGTCGACGCCACCACCGACGCCGCGCCGTCCATCACCGTCTCGTACACCGCCAGGATGTCCGCCGCTACCGTCGACCAGTCGAAGCGCCGCACGTGCTGCGACCCGCGCTCGCTCAGTTCCGCCCTGCGTCCGGCATCCCCCAGCAGCCGTACCGCCGCAGCGGCCAGCGCCTCCGCGTCCTCGTTCGCGAACAGGTCGCCCGCCGCGCCCTGGTCCAGCACCTGCGCGAACGCGTCCAGGTCGCTCGCCAGTACCGGAGCCCCCGCCGACAGCGCCTCGACGAGGATAATCCCGAAGCTCTCGCCGCCCGTGTTGGGGGCCACGTACACATCGACGCTGCGCAGCAGCCGTGCCTTGTCCTCGTCGCTGACCATGCCGAGGAACTCCACCCGGGAGCGCATCTCCTCGGGCAGCGAGGCGACCGCCTCCTTCTCGTCGCCGCGGCCCGCGACCAGCAGCCGGGTGTCCGGCCGCTCGGCCAGGATGCGGGGCAGCGCCCGCATCAGCACGGGCAGGCCCTTGCGCGGTTCGTCGATGCGGCCGATGAAGCCCAGGGTCCGGCCCTGCCACTCCTCCTTCGGCTCGGCCTTCGCGAAGAAGTCGACGTCGACCCCGTTGGGGATCGTGACCGCGTCCCCGCCCAGGTGCTCCACCAGCGTCCGCCGCGCGTACTCGCTCACCGCGATCCGCGCGCTGATCTTCTCCAGCGCGGGCTGCAGGATGGAGTACGCGGCCAGCATGAAGCGCGAACGCGCCGTCGAGGTGTGGAACGTCGCGACGATCGGGCCCTGCGCCGCCCAGCAGGTCAGCAGCCCCAGCGAAGGCGCCGCCGGTTCGTGGATGTGGACCACGTCGAAGGTCCCGTCGTGCAGCCACCGCCGCACCCTGGCCGCAGACAGGACGCCGAAGCTCAGCCGCGCCACCGAGCCGTTGTAACGCACCGGAACCGCCCGACCCGCCGACACCACGTACGGCGGCAGCGGAGTCTCGTCGTCCGCCGGGGCCAGCACCGACACCTCGTGCCCGAGCCCGATCAGATGCTCGGCGAGATCCCGGATGTGGAACTGGACGCCGCCCGGCACGTCCCAGGAGTACGGACAGACGATGCCGATCTTCACCCTTGGTCCCCCGGCCGCGTTTCCAGATCCGCCAGCCACAGTCGTTGCAGCATGTGCCAGTCCTCCGGATGCTCGGCGATCCCGGTGGCGAAGGCGTCGGCCAGCGCCTGTGTCATCTCTGACGTCTTCTCGCCCCGCGTGCCTGTCTCGGGCACGTCCACGGGCGGATGCACCCGCCCCCGCATCTTCTTCGGCCCGTCGTACCAGAGCGTCACCGGCAGCAGCAGCGCCCCCGTCTGCTGCGCCAGGATCGCGGGCCCGGCCGGCATCCGCGCGCTCTCGCCGAAGAACTTGACCTCGACGCCCGAGGCCGACAGGTCCCGGTCGGCGACCAGACAGACCAGCCCGCCGGCCCGCAGCCGCCGGGCGAGCGTCCCGAAGGCGGAGCCGCCCGTGTGCGGGACGACCTCCATGCCCAGGCTCTCGCGGTACGCGACGAACCTGTCGTACAGCGTCTCCGGCTTGAGGCGCTCGGCGACCGTCGTGAAGGGGTGGCCGAGGTGGGTGGTGACCCACACTCCCGCCAGGTCCCAGTTCGCAATGTGCGGCAGCGCCAGGACGACGCCCCGCCCGGAGTCGAGCGCGTCCGTGATCCGCTGCGAGTCCTGGATGCGGACGTCGGCGGCGATCCGCTCCCGGCTCCACACGGGCAGCCGGAAGGACTCCATCCAGTACCGCATGTACGAACGCATGCCGGCCTTCGACAGAGCCGCGAGCCGCGCCGCGCTCGCGTCGGGCACGACCCGCGCAAGGTTGGACTCCAGCCGCAGCACGCTCTTGCCGCGCCGCTTCCAGACCTGGTCGGCGAGGGTACGGCCGAGGCCCGACGCCACCGGCTCGGGAAGCTTCTTGACGCCGCCCCAGCCGAGCCCGTACAGCCCGTCCACCAGCCTGTCCTTGGCGGTCGGCCGCTCCTCCTCTGCAGCCGGGGCACTCACGACGCGGCCCCGTTCCCGGTCGCCGCGTCGGCCTCGGCCGACTCCCGGCGCACCGTCACGACCCGCTGCCCCAGCGTCACCAGGGAGCCCACCGCGACGACCCACAGCGCGATCGGCAGCAGCACGTCGACGCCCGGCAGCCCGAACTTGTGCAGCCCGGCCACGCCGGCCGCGACCAGCGTGATCACGAGCCGCTCGGCCCGCTCGATGAGGCCGTTGACCGCGACCGGCAGCCCGATCGCCTCGCCGCGGGCCTTGGTGTACGAGACGACCTGGCCGCTCGCGAGGCAGAAGATGGCGACCGCGCACAGCACGTTGTCGTTGCCGTTGCCCGCGTACCAGAGGGCGAGCCCGCCGAAGATGCCCGCGTCGGCGACCCGGTCCAGCGTCGAATCGAGGAACGCGCCCCACCGGCTGGACACCCCGGCCTGCCGCGCCATGTTCCCGTCGACGAGGTCGGAGAACACGAAGAGGGTGATGACGATGGTGCCCCAGAAGAACTCCCCGCGAGGGAAGAAGACCAGCGCACCCGCCATCACTCCGGCCGTACCGATGAGCGTGACCGCATCCGGACTCACTCCACGACGGAGCAGAAATGCGGCAAACGGTGTGAGGACACGCGTGAAGAATGCACGCGCGTACTTGTTCAGCATGGCCTTCCCGAGGGGTCGGATCGCCGAGCGGCCCCTATGGCCACCGGCTGGCCCATCGTAGCCAGCGCCCCGGACCCGCAC
>NZ_JBSGZD010000433.1:0-3878 GCF_053610825.1 Streptomyces sp. NPDC054863
ACCTCGGCCTGGACGAGCCCGCGTGGATCCACTACACGTCGGGCACCACCGGGACCGCCAAGGGCGTGGTGTCCAGCCAGCGCGCCTGGCTGTGGTCCGTGGCCGCGTCCTACGTCCCGCTGTGGGGGCTGGGGCCGGAGGACCGGTTGCTGTGCCCACTGCCCGTGTTCCACGCCTACGCGCACTCGTTGTGCCTGCTGGGCGTGGTCTCGGTGGGGGCGAGTGCGTACCTCCTCGACCGGGGCGCGAGCGTCGCGGAGGCGCTCGCCGGGCGGTCGTTCACCGTCCTGGCCGGGGTGCCCGCCACGTATCACCTCCTGGTGGATTCACTGCGTACGGATTCGCTGCGTACGGATTCGCTGCGTACGGATTCGCTGCGTACGGATTCGCTGCGGGCGGGCCGACGGACGCTGTCCGGCCTGCGCCTCTGCGTGACCGCGGGCGCACCGTGCCCCCCTGCGCTGCGGGCGGACGTCGAGGAGCTGCTCGGCGCGCCGTTGCTCGACGGCTACGGCTCCACCGAGACCTGCGGGAAGATCGCCGTCAAGCCGCTCGGCCGCCCCGGGATCGACGACTCCCACTGGCTGCCGGTGCCCGGAATCGAGATCCGGCTGACCGACCCCGGAAGCGGCGAGGAGACCGCCGCCCGGGAAGGGGAGGAGGGGATCGAGGGCGAGATCTGGGTCCGCGGTCCGAACCTGATGATCGGGTACCACCGCCGCCCGGACGAGACCGCGCTGGCGTTCCGGGACGGCTGGTACCGCACCGGGGATCTCGGCCGCCGCCTGAGCCAGGGCCGTCTCCAAGTCACCGGCCGCGTCAAGGAATTGATCATCCGCGGGGGTGCGAACATCAACCCGGCCGAGGTCGAGCGGGTGTTGCTCGCCGCCCCCGGCGTCGCGGACGCGGCCGTCGTCGGCAGGCCGCACGACGCGCTGGGCGAGGTGCCCGTCGCGTTCGTCGTCCCCGGCCCGCACGGCGTCGACACCGACCGGGTGCGCGCCCACTGCCGGGAGCGGCTGTCGGGATTCAAGATGCCCGACGAGGTGTACGAGACCGGTGCCGTGCCGCGCACGGCCACCGGCAAGACCGACCGCCCGGCCCTCGCCCGGCAGTCGGCCGACCGGCTGGCGACCGAGCGGGGGGCAGCCGCGTCCGCCCTGCGCGGGCGGCTGCTGGATCTGGCACCCTCCGGGCGGTACGACGCCGTACTGCGCGTCGTCCTCGACTGCACGGAGCGGACGTGCGGTGAGCCGGCGCGGCCCGTGGAGCCAGGCAGGCCCTTCACCTCTTTCGGCCTCACCTCCCTCGGGGGCGTACTGCTGCGCGACCGGCTCGGCGCGGCAACCGGTCTCGTGCTGCCCGCGACCCTGGTCTTCGACCACCCGACGCCCGCCGCCGTGGCCGCTTTCCTCGCCGGCGCGCTGTTCGGCGGCCCGGGCCCGGGCCCCGGCCCGGCAGCCCGTACGAGCGGCACCCACTCGCCCGCGCCGTCCGACGATCCGGTGGCCATCGTGGCCATGGCGTGCCGCTATCCGGGCGGCGCGCAGGACGTGGCCTCCCCCGAGGACCTGTGGCGCCTGGTCACCGACGGTACGGACGCGACCTCGGAGTTCCCCGATGACCGCGGCTGGGATCGGGCGGGGCTCTTCGACCCCGACCCGGACCGGCTCGGCACCTCCGTCACCCGCCGCGGCGGATTCCTGCGCGGTGCGGCCGACTTCGACGCCGCCTTCTTCGGGATGTCGCCCCGGGAGGCGCTGGCCACCGATCCGCAGCAGCGGCTGCTGCTTGAGACCGCCTGGGAGGTCTGTGAGCGGGCGGGCATCGACCCGGCGGCGCTGCGCGGCAGCGACACCGGAGTGTTCGTCGGCATGATGCACGCCGACTACGGCGCGCGCTTCCTCCACCGCGGGGCGCACGCACTGGAAGCACATCTCGCGCTGGGCTCGGCGGGGAGCGTGGCGTCGGGCCGCGTCGCGTACACCCTGGGCCTGCGCGGGCCCGCCGTCACGGTCGACACGGCCTGCTCGTCGTCGCTGGTGGCGATCGATTCGGCCGCACGGGCGCTGCGGTCCGGCACGTGCGCGCTGGCCGTGGCCGGAGGGGTCACGGTGATGGCCACCCCGGCGCCCTTCGTCGCGTTCAGCAGGCTGCGCGGGGTGGCCCCGGACGGCCGGTGCAAGCCGTTCTCCGCGGCGGCCGACGGCGCCGCCTGGGCCGAGGGTGTCGGCATGGTCCTGCTGGAGCGGCTGTCCGACGCCCGGCGCAACGGCCACCCGGTGCTGGCGCTGCTCCGCGGCTCGGCCGTCAACTCCGACGGCGCCTCCAACGGGCTCACCGCGCCCAGCGGTCCGGCCCAGCAGGAGGTGATCCTCCAGGCTCTGGCCGACGCCGGTCTGTCCCCGGCCGACGTCGACGCGGTCGAGGCGCACGGCACCGGTACCGCGCTCGGCGACCCCATCGAGGCCCAGGCGCTGCTGGCGGTGTACGGGCGCGGACGGCCCGCCGACCGGCCGCTGTGGCTCGGCGCCCTGAAGTCCAACATCGGGCACACCCAGGCCGCCGCCGGGGTCGGCGGCGTCATCAAGACCGTCCTGGCCATGCAGCACGGGCGCCACCCTCGCATGCTGCACTGCGAGGAGCCGTCGCCGCGCGTGGACTGGTCGTCAGGCGCCGTACGGCCACTGACCCGGGAGCGGGAATGGCTCCCGGCGCCCGGCAGCCCGCGCCGCGCCGGGGTCTCCGCGTTCGGCATCGGCGGGACCAACGCCCACGTCGTCCTTGAGCAGGCTGAATCCGGAGCCCTGGAGCAGGCTGAATCCGGAGTTCTGGAGCAGGGCGAATCCGGAGTCCTGGCGCAGGGCGAATCCGGAGTCCTGGCGCAGGGCGAATCCGGAGTCCTGGCGCAAGCCGATTCCGCAGCGGCCCTCAAGACCCGCACGCCGTGGCAGGAGGCGCCGCCGCTGCTGCTGTCCGGCGCGGGCCCGGAAGCCCTGCGCGCACAGGCCCGGCAGACCGCTGCCCTGCTGCGGGCGCGGCCCGGACTGTCCTCGTTGGACGTCGCTTTCTCCCTGGCCACGACCCGTGCCGCCCTCTCCCACCGGGCGGCGCTGCCCGGCGCCGACCGCGCGGCGCTGCTGACCGCCCTGGACACCTGGGCGGCGACCGGCACCGACGGCACGGCCCCCACCGCCGGGGCGGTCCCGACGTCCGGGCGGCTGGCCCTGCTGTTCTCCGGCCAGGGCGCTCAACGGCCGGGCATGGGACGTGAGTTGCATGCCGCTTTCCCCGTCTTCGCCGCCGCCTTCGATGCCCTGTGCGACCGGTTCGACGCGTACGACGGGTTCGGCGGCAGCCGGCTGGGCCGTCCGCTGCGCGCGGTGCTGCGGGCGCAGGAGGGCACCCGCGAGGCCGCCCTGCTGGAGCGGACGGATGTCGCGCAAGCGGGTCTGTTCGTCTTCGAGGTCGCGCTGTTCCGGCTGCTGGAGTCGTGGGGAGTACGGCCGGACGTACTGGCCGGGCACTCCGTCGGCGAACTGGCCGCGGCCCACGCCGCGGGCGTCCTGTCGGAACGGGACGCCGTGGAACTGGTGGCGGCCCGGGGCCGGCTGATGCGTCAACTGCCCGGCAACGGGGCCATGGTGGCCCTGGATGCCTCTGAGGACGAGGTGGCGCGAGCACTGGCCGACCGCGCGGACCCTGCTGACGCCTCCATCCCTGCGGACCGGGTCGCGATCGCGGCGGTGAACGGTCCGCGGTCGGTGGTCGTCTCCGGTGAGGAGGCCGCCGTGCTCGCCGTCGCCGACCGGTTCGCCCGGCTCGGCCGCCGCACCACGCGGCTGCGGGTCGGTCATGCCTTCCACTCCGCCCGGATG
>NZ_JBSGZD010000433.1:3888-4771 GCF_053610825.1 Streptomyces sp. NPDC054863
CCCTTGATGGAGCCGATGCTCGCCGAGTTCGGCCGCGTCGCGTCGCGGCTGGTCTACCGGGCGCCGCGCATCCCGGTGGTGTCGGCGCTCACCGGGCGACCGGCCGCCGGGGACGACCTGCGCTCGGCCGCGTACTGGGTGCGCCATGTCCGCGAGACCGTGCGCTTCGGGGACGTACTGCACCGGCTGGCGCGCGACGAACGGGTCACGGCCTTCGCGGAGATCGGTCCCGGCGCGCCGCTCACCGCTGCGGCCGTGTCCGACCCCGGCCCGGCCGGGGAGGGCGGGGGCGAGGGGCCGCTGTTCACGGCCTTCGTACGTACCGGGGAGGCGGAGTCCGCAACTGCTCTGGCCTCGCTCGCTCGGCTGCACGTACACGGCCTGTCGGTGGACTGGCGGCGGGTGTACGCGGACAGCGGCGCCCGGCGCGTGGAGCTGCCGACGTACCCCTTCCAGCGGCAGCGCTACTGGCTCAGCGAAACCTCCGCCCCGGCCGAGGACGACGGCGGTCACCCGCTGCTGGCGCGGCCGACCACCGTGCCCGGTACGGAACGCCTGCTGTGCACCGGCCACTTGTCCGGCGCCGCCCAGCCGTGGCTGCGCGACCACGTCGTCGCCGGGCTGTCGCTCCTGCCCGGTGCCGCGTTCGCCGAGATGGCGCTCCATGCGGGTGAGACGTGCGGGCTCGACGTGCTGGAGGACTTCGCTCTGCTCACCCCACTGGTCCTGCCGCACGATCCCGGTGACCGGGTCCAGGTCCAGGTGGTGCTCGGGGAGGCGGACGGCTCCGGCCGACGCGTCGCCGACGTCCACTCCCGCCCGGAGGAGTCGGGTGCGCTCGGTCCTTGGACGCACCACGCGACCGGGCGGCTCGGCCCTGCTG
>NZ_JBSGZD010000434.1:0-4750 GCF_053610825.1 Streptomyces sp. NPDC054863
GTGCACCGGGTCCAGGTCCGGGCCGCCCCCTCCCCGTCCGTACGGACTCCGCTCAGTCCGAAGTGACCGTGACCTTCTCGTCGTTCTGGATCTGCTTCACCAGCTGCTGCATCTTGGTCTTGTCCCAGATCACGTAGCCGTTGCGGATGCCCGACTTCGGCATGTTCATGGACTTGCCCTCGCCGCCGCTGATCCCCTTCATCGCGAAGAACATCTCGGCCAGGTCGAACAGCCCCATGTCCTTGTCCACGACCAGCGTGTCCAGGCCCGCCCCGAGCGTCGGGTACAGGGAGAACGGGTTGAGGATCGTGCCGGGCGTCGCCGCCTGGCTCGCCAGCGCGGACAGGAACTTCTGCTGGTTCTTGGTGCGCGCGAAGTCGGATTCGGCGAAGGCGTACCGGGTACGGACGAAGGCCAGCGACTGCTCGCCGTTGAGGGTCTGCTTGCCGGCCTGGAAGTCGGCGCCCGACTTCTTGTCCTTGAACGCCTTCGGGATGTCCAGCTCGACGCCGCCGAGCGCGTCCACGATGTTCGCGAAGCCGGCGAAGCCGATCTCGGCGTAGTGGTCGATGCGCAGGCCGGTGTTGTGCTCGACGGTACGGACCAGGAGCTCGGGGCCGTCCTCGGCGTACGCGGCGTTCAGCTTCACGCGGCGGTGCTGGTTCTCGAAGCGCTTGCCGGACTCCGAGCCGACGAAGGACGGGATCTCCACCTGCGAGTCACGGGGCAGCGACACCATGGTGTTCCCGCTGCTGCACGACGCCAGGATCATCATCGAGTCGGTGCGCTTGCCCGCGGCGGAGCCGGTGTGCAGCTTCTTCTTCTGCTCGGCGGTCATGCCCTCGCGGCTGTCGGAGCCCACCACCAGGTACGTCGTGCAGTCGCCCTCCTCGGGGCGGTCGATGACCTTGGAGAGGTCCACCTCGCGGCGCACCTTGGAGTCGGCCCAGAAGTAGGTGCCGATGGAGGTGACGGCGAGGACGGAGACGAGGGTGATCGCGCCGATCTTGATCCGGCGGCCCCAGTTCGGGGCGGGGCGCGGGCCCCTGCCGCCGGAACCACCGGGTCCGCCGGGGCCGCCGCCGGAGCGGTTGCCGCCGCCGTAGACCTGGCCGGTGTTGTAGCCGTCGTTCGGGCCGCCCTGGCCGGGGACCTGGCCGTACCCGTCGTACCCCTGCGCCTGCGCCTGCTGCGGCGGGACGCCGCGCGGCGGAGCCGAGGGGGCGGCGGGGTGCCGGTCCCCGGAGCGCGGGGCCTGGCCGCGCTGCACATGCCGCATCACCCGGGGGCCCTCGGGCTGCGCTCCTGCGCTGCCGCGGCCGTACCGGTCGTCGCGGTCGTCGTTTCGTGCACTGGGCCAGTCGCTCATGACTTCAGTGTGCAGGCAGGGTGCGGCGGCCTCACAGGGCAGGTGGGGAATCGGGGCAGGGCTGTTGCCAAGCTGATGCAATGCGCACCGGCATAAAGTAGAGGCCATGACAGATCAGGCCCAGGCCCCGGAAGACCTCATTCCGGGCAAGCCCACCTCCGCTTCCCGCACCACGCTCAGCCACATCATGACCGCCGCGGAAACGAATCTCCTCGGCACCGTGCACGGCGGCGTGATCATGAAGCTGGTGGACGACGCGGCGGGCGCGGTGGCCGGGCGGCACTCCGGCGGGCCTGCTGTCACCGCGTCGATGGACGAGATGGTCTTCCTGGAGCCGGTGCAGGTCGGCGACCTCGTGCACGTGAAGGCGCAGTGCAACTGGACCGGCCGCTCCTCCATGGAGATCGGCGTCCGGGTTCTGGCGGAGCGGTGGAACGAGTCGACCCCCGCCCAGCAGGTCGGCTCCGCGTACCTCGTCTTCGCCGCCGTCGATGCGGACGGCAAGACACGGCCCGTACCGCCGGTGATTCCGGAGACGGAGCGGGACCGGCGGCGGTACCAGGAGGCGCAGATCCGGCGCACCCACCGGCTCGCCAGACGGCGGGCGATCAAGGAGCTGCGGGATCGGCGGGCGGCCGAGGGGCTCAACGACTAGGAGCGCGGGGACCTGCGCGACCGGCCCCACCGACCCGCACGTCCACAACGCCCCTAGGGGCACACCACCTGGTCGCCCGTGGCCACCCCGAATTCGCCCTGGTACGCGTCCTGGGCCTGCACCCGTGTCACGGCCCGGTAGTCCGCCCCCGCCGTCACCCGCATCGTCCTGCCCTGTCCCTTGACCGCCTTCAGGTCGCAGCCCGGCAGCGCCGCCGCCAGGGACTGTGCGGAGCGGTCCCAGCGCGGGTCGTACTGCACGAGGGTGCGGGTCAGGTCGCGGCGTGCGCCGTTCCCCGGGATGCCGGTCGTACGGAACCCCGTGGCGCGCAGTGCCGCGTCGACCCGCTTGCCCAGGCCCGCCGTGCGCGTCCCGTTGTCGACCCGCACCTTGATCTGCTCGGGGGAGACCTCCACGGGCTTCCCCTTCGCCTTCCTGGGCCGCTGCACGGCCAGCGGCCGGTCCTCGCGCAGCGTCTGGAACAGCTTCTTCGACTTGACCGGGTCCCACTTCAGGGTGGAGCCGATGCCCTTGACCTGGAAGCCCATCCGGCCGATCGGCACCGACGTGAACTCCGACGACGCCGCGGTGAAGCCCCGCATCGCCTGCCCCAGCGCCAGCATCTCCGTCGTGCCGAAGCCGCTGTCGGCGCGCACCGAGCCGAGCAGCGTGCCGGCCACCTCGCGGAACTTCACCGGGTTCAGCAGCGCCCCGCTGTCCGTCGCCCGGGCGATGAACGCCGCCAGGAAGCGCTGCTGGCGCTGCATCCGGCCCAGGTCGGACGCCCCGTCGATGTGCCGGGAACGTACGTACTGGAGGGCCTCGCCGCCGCCGAGCCGGTGCGTGCCGGGGGCCAGGTCCAGGCCGGTGTAGCTGTCCTTGAGAGCGGTGGAGGTGCAGATGTCGACGCCGCCGAGCACGTCGACCGTCTTCATGAAGCTCGTGAAGTCGACCTCCAGGTAGTGGTCGACCTTGATGCCCGTCATGTGCTCGACGGTGCGGGTGGTCAGCGCGGGGCCGCCTTCCGCGTACGCCGCGTTGAGCTTGACCGGGTGCGACTTGTGGTGGTCGCCGGTCGTCTCGTCCGTGTGCTCGGGCAGTTCCGCGTAGCTGTCGCGGGGGAGGCTGACGACGCTGGCGCGGCTGCGGTCCTCCGAGACGTGCACGAGCATCACGGTGTCCGTGCAGTGGCAGGGCGCACCGCCCAGGCGGTACTTCTCCTTCTCCGCACGGGTGATCCTGTCGCGGCCGTCGGTGCCGACGAGCAGGACGTTCATCCCGCGCCCCGCCTCGGCCTCGGGCCGGTTCTTCATGTCCTTGAACGGGTCGACCCGGGCGATCTGGGTGTTCATGCTGGTCACCATGGCGTGCCCGATGCCGCCTGCCGCCAGGACCAGTACGGACAGGGTGGTCGCCGCCCGCATCCCCCAGTGCGGCCGTTCGTCCTGCTTGCGGCGGCGTTCCCGCCCGAGCGGCTTGCGTCGACGGCTGCCGCGCGGGCGCGGGGCGGGCGAACGGGGTGGCACGGGCACGGGGGACACCTCCGCTGGGGCACAGGACGGGGATCGCGTGCACCGTATGCCCATACGATCTGCGGCCCGGGGCAGTGGCACGGCCGCCGCGCGAGGCTGTCCCCCGTTCGCGGTAACGTGAGCCGATGTGAACGCCTACGCCTCCACCGCCCCAGCGGTCTCCGTGATCATGCCGGTCCTCAACGAGGAGCGGCACCTGCGCAACTCGGTCCGCCACATCCTGGAGCAGGAGTACGACGGCGAGATGGAGGTGGTGATCGCACTCGGCCCGTCCACGGACCGCACCGACGAGATCGCCGCCGAGCTGGTCGCCGAAGACCCTCGCGTGCACACCGTCCCGAACCCCACGGGACGTACCCCCGCAGCCCTCAACGCCGCGATCAAGGCCTCCCGCCACCCGATCGTCGTCCGCGTCGACGGCCACGGCATGCTCTCCGCGAACTACATCGCCACCGCCGTCCGCCTCCTGGAGGAGACCGGCGCGATGAACGTCGGCGGCATCATGAACGCCGAGGGCGAGACCCCCTGGGAAGAGGCCGTCGCCGCCGCGATGACCTCGAAGATCGGCGTGGGCAACGCCGCGTTCCACACCGGCGGCGAGGCCCAGCAGGCCGAGACCGTCTTCCTCGGCGTCTTCCGCCGCGAGGCCCTGGAGCAGCAGGGCGGGTACAACGAGGAGTTCATCCGCGCCCAGGACTGGGAGCTGAACTTCCGCATCCGCGAGGCCGGCGGTCTGATCTGGTTCTCGCCCGAGCTGAAGGTCCAGTACCGGCCGCGCCCGTCCGTCAGGGCGCTCGCCAAGCAGTACAAGGACTACGGCCGCTGGCGGCACGTCGTCGCCCGCTACCACTCCGGCTCGATCAACCTCCGCTACCTCGCGCCGCCGGCCGCCGTGTGCGCGATCGCCGCGGGCGTGGTCGTGGGCGCGGCCGTCACTCCGTGGGGCTTCGTGGTCCCGGCGGGCTACCTGGCCGCCATCACCGCGGGCTCCCTCCCGGCCGGCAAGGGCCTGTCCCTGAAGGCCCGCGCGCAGATCCCCGTCGCGCTCGCCACCATGCACATGTCGTGGGGCTACGGCTTCCTGACCTCGCCCAAGGCCCTCGCCAGGAAGGTCATCGCGAGCAGGCGGCCCTCGGTGCAGGGTGCGGGCGTGTAGGCGGCTCTCTCCTCCGTACGAGGAAGGGGGCCCGGGAC
>NZ_JBSGZD010000435.1:0-4745 GCF_053610825.1 Streptomyces sp. NPDC054863
GACGCGTCCCGTCCGGGCCCGGGCGGGACGCGTCCGGGCAGGGGGGCGGGGCCGGCTCAGACGATGACGCGGGGGTGGTCGAGGGAGTAGCCCTTGAAGTTCTGCCGCAGGTTGCGGCTGACGGTCAGCTTCTTGAGCCAGCGGTCGGTGCCGTCGTAGCGGGCGGTGAAGGGCCTGCGGCCGTGCACCGCCCGGTAGTTGTCGACGATCAGCAGCGAGCCGGGGCCCACTGCGATGTCCTGCTGGACGCGCTGCAGCTCGGCCATCAGCCTGTCGAGCGCGGCCTCGGCCTCGGTGTCGCCCGGCGTGACGTTCATGAAGGGCCGGTCGATGCGCAGGTAGGGGTTGAGCCGGTCGCCGGAGAGCACCGCGGCCGGCTCCGGCCGGTCACGCATGGCGCGCAGCCTGGGCAGCGCGGGGTGGTCGGGGGCGTTCGTCTCCAGCTGCCGGATGTGCTCGGTGTCCGGCAGGATGTGGAAGCGGTCCTCCGCCAGGACCGTACGGTCGCGGTCGTCGAGCCGGACGTCGGCCACCGACGCCACGATGGTGGGCACCCGGTCGGGATTGCGCAGTCCGAACAGCAGCAGGTAGTCGCAGCGGTTGGGGTGGAAGCCGTCCTCGGTGTGGAACTCCAGGAGGGTCTCGCTGCCGTGCCCGCTCTGGCGCGCCTCGTCGCCGCGGATGGGCAGTACGTTCTGGATGATGCGGCCCTGCTGGAGGGTCACCCAGCCGAACGGGTCGCCCAGCGCCAGCCCGCACAGCGCCAGCCACATCTCCTGGGACCGGGCGCTCTCGTCGTCGATGGCCTCGCGCCAGTGCCCCGGCGTGGGGACGAGCCGCCCGTCGTCCACCGGGAAGCCGTGCAGCAGGCAGGCGGCCGACCCCGCGCCGCGGCGGTACGCCGTCAGGAAGGAGCGCAGCCGGGCGGGCAGCAGTTCCTCGGCGAGCTGCGCCCGGTCGTAGAAGTCAGGCAGTGCGGGATCGCCGCAGGACTCTTCGAGTTGACGCGCGGCGGCCTGCAGCTCGGCCGCCTCGCCGGCTTCGAGGTGGAACTCCGGAGGAGTGTCGAGCGAGGTGTCGGCCCCGGCCCGGCGGGACGCGGCAGCGGGCGGAAGTGTGAGTGTCATGGCGGTGTCCTGCCTGGTCGGGACCGCAAGGGTCGTCGTTGTTCGGTCCTGTGCGGCCCGCGCCTGTGGCCGGGCCGCCTGCTGGTGCGCGCCGAACCGGCCGAGCAGGGTCCCGGCGGGGTGTGGTCCAGCGGTCGTACGCAAGGAAATCGGTGCGAGTGACGTAGGGGATCGGTGGTGGTGCCGACGGTCCTGGCGGGGCGGCCTACGCCGGGTCCCGCCAGTCCTCGCCGAACTCGGCGAGCTCGTCCTGGTCCAGCGTGATCAGCGGCTCCTCGGAGGCGTCGGCCTCCTGGACCGGGGCGAGTTCCTTCACCGCGGTGGCGAGCGCGGCCACCGTCTTGTGCGTGAACACGTCCCGGGGCGTCATGTCCAGGCCCTCCGCGCGGGCCAGGGTGACGAGCCTGATGGAGATGATCGAGTCGCCGCCCAGGTCGAAGAAGCTGTCGTCGATGCCGATCCTGCGGGCCCCGAGGGCCTTCACGAACAGCTCGCACAGCTGCTCCTCGCGGGGGGTGCGCGGCGCCCTGCTGTCCGCCGCCGCGGCGAAGTCCGGCTCGGGCAGTGCGTCCCGGTCGAGCTTGCCGCTCGGGGTGACCGGCAGCCGGTCCAGGGTGACCACGACCGCGGGCACCATGTACTCGGGCAGTGCGGCGGCGACCCTGCCGCGCAGCCCCACCGGGTCCGGCTGCGCGCCGGCCGCGGGAGCGACGTACGCCACGAGTCGGCGCACGCCGGGGCTGTCCTCGCGGACGACCACGGCCGCCTGCGCGACCGCGGGGTCCTCGGCCAGTACGGACTCGATCTCACCGGGCTCGATGCGGTAACCCCGCACCTTGACCTGCCGGTCGATCCGGCCCAGGTACTCCAGGGTGCCGTCCGCCCTGCGGCGGGCCAGGTCTCCCGAGCGGTACATCCGCGATCCCGCGGGTCCGTACGGGTCGGCCACGAAACGCTCGGCGGTGAGTCCGGGCCGGCGCAGGTAGCCGCGGGCCAGGCCTTCGCCCGCCAGGTAGAGCTCGCCGGGCGCGCCCACCGGGACCGGCCGCAGGGCACCGTCCAGCAGGTACACCCCGGCGCCCACGACCGGTTCGCCCAGGGGCGGCCCGGTGCGGCCCGCCAGCGGGCGGCTCATCGTGGCCATGACGGTCGCCTCGGTGGGACCGTACGCGTTGACCATGCGGCGCCCGGCCGACCAGCGCTCGACGAGGTCGGGCGGGCAGGGTTCGCCGCCCACCACGAGGGTGACGCCGTCGGGCAGCGCGCCCTCGGACAGGACGGCCAGCGAGGACGGCGGCAGCAGCAGTGTCGTCACGCCGTGCCGGGCCACCGTCGCCGCGAGCGCGGGCCCGGGCAGGAGTTCGTCGGCCGGTGCGGTGACGACGGCCGCACCGGTGAGCAGGGCCGTGGCGAGCTCCCACACCGAGGCGTCGAAGCTCGGCGAGGCGAACTGCAGCACCCGTTCGTCCGGGCGCAGGGCGAGCCCCTCGCGCTGCTGGGCGACCAGGGCGGCGATGCCGCTGTGGGGCACCAGGACGCCCTTGGGCCGGCCGGTGGAGCCGGACGTGTAGATGAGGTACGCCGTGCTGTCGAGGCGCAGCGGCGCCGTCCGGCCGCCGTCGGTCAGGTCGGCCTCGGCAGGACCGGCGGGCCCCGCGGTCGCACCGGGGCTCTCGGCATCCCATTCGTGCTCCAGGCACAGGGTCGCTCCCGCGCCGGCCTCGGCCATCGGGCCCGTTCCCCCGACGGTGGTCAGCACGAGGTCCGGCCGGGCGTCGGCGACGATGTAGCGCAGCCGCTCCGGCGGATAGCCGAGGTCCAGCGGCAGGTATGCGGCCCCGCTCTTGAGGACCGCCAGCACGGCGAGGACGGACCTGGCCGACTTCGGCATCGCCACGGCGACGACGCTCTCCGGGCCGATGCCGCGGGCCACCAGGGCGCGGGCGAGCCGGTTGGCCCGCGCGTTGAGTTCGCCGTAGGTGACCGCGAGCGGACCGTCGAGCACGGCGACGGCGTCCGGCCGCTCCCGGACCCTCTCCTCGAAGAGCGCGGGGAAGGTCGAGCGCTCCGGCAGCGCGGCGGCGGAGGTCGCGGTGCTCAGCAGTTCGGTGCGTTCGCGCGCGGTGACCAGTTCGATCCGGCCGACGGGGATCGCCGGGTGGTCGACGAAGGTGTCGAGGACCGTGCGGACCCGGTCGAGCAGCGCCGCGGCCTCCTCGGCGGTGAACAGGTCGCTCCGGTAGGTCAGTTCGAGGCTGAGGTTCCCGCCCGGCACCACGACCAGGCTGAACGGGTAGTGGGACGCGCCGGGCGCGGGCGCGTCGTCGACGGATATCCGCAGGCCGGGCACCTGCTCCTGGACGGCGTCCCGGTCCACGGGGGTGTTCTCGAAGCCCACGACGGTGTCGAAGAGTTCGCCGATCCCGGCGCCGCGCTGCACCTCGGCGAGCCCGAAGTGGTGGTACGGGCGCAGTCCGGCCTGGGCGGCCTGGAGGTCGGCCAGTGCCTCGCCCAGGGGTCGCGCCGGGTCGAGAACCACCCGTACGGCAATGGTGTTCATCAGCAGGCCGACGGTCTCCTCGGCGCCCGCGAGCTCCGGCGGGCGCCCGGCGACGGTCGCGCCGAAGACGACGTCGTCGCGGCCCAGGAGGTGACCGAGCGCCATGGCCCAGGCGCCCTGCACCAGGGTGTTGAGGGTCAGGCCCCCGGCGCGTACGGCAGCGGTGAGCCGCTCGGTGGCCGCCGGATCGAGGGCGGTCGAGACCAGCTCGGGCAGGGTGCCGGCGGCGGGTTCGGCGCCGGGGGCGACCAGGGTCGGCTCGTCGAGCCCGGCCAGGGCCTCGTGCCACGCCTCGGCGGCCCGCTCGTCGTCCTGGGCACCGAGCCAGCGCAGGAAGCCGGCGAACGGCGCCGGCGGCCGGCCCCGGTCGCTGCCGCCGTGGGCGTACAGCGCGAAGAGGTCGCGGAAGACCAGGGGCAGCGACCAGCCGTCCAGCAGCATGTGATGGTGCGTCACCAGCAGCAGGTGTTCCTCGGCCGCCAGCCGGATCAGTGCCACCCGCAGCAGTGGCGAGCGCGCCAGGTCGAAGCGCCGCGTCCGGTCCTCGGCGAGCAGTTCGGCGAGTCTGGTGCGCTGCTCCTGTGCGTCCAGCTCCGTGAGGTCGATCTCGCGCCAGGGCGCGCGGACGTCCTCGTGCACGACCTGGACGGAGCGCCCCGAAGCGAGCGAGACGAACGAGGCGCGCAGTGCGGGGTGGCGGGCGAGCAGGGCGTCGCACGCCGTGCGCAGGACGGCGGGCGACAGCGGCCCGGAGAGCCGCAACGGCCGCTGGGTGACGTAGACGTCGATGGCGTCCGACGACATCAGGGCGTGGAAGTGCATGCCCTGCTGGAGCGGGGTCAGGGGCAGTACGTCCGCCACCCGGTAGCCGCTCGCGTCGAGTTCGGCCCGCTCGGCGTCGTCGAGGGTGATCAGCGGACCCGCGGGTACGTCGGGACCGTTGTGCGTCTCGGACTCCGTCACGTCCTGGGCGACGGTGGCGAGGCGGGCGATGGTCTTGTGGACGAACACGTCCTTCGCGGTCAGCGACAACCCCGCCCGATGCGCCCGCGCCGCCA
>NZ_JBSGZD010000436.1:0-4744 GCF_053610825.1 Streptomyces sp. NPDC054863
CCGTACGGGAGTTCCGTACGGCCACCGCTGTGTGACGCCGAATCAGTGAGCAGCGGCGACCGGCTTCTCGCGGTGGGAGATCTCCCCGCCCGGCTCCATGGGTGCCGTCACCTCGTCGTCGTCGGCGCGCTTGCCGATGTGGTTGAAGACGAGGTTGAGGACGACGGCCGCCAGGCAGCCGGTGGAGATGCCGGAGTCCAGGATGATCTTCGCGGTCTCCGGGAAGTGGTGGTAGAAGGTCGGGGCCGCGATCGGGATGATGCCGACCGCGAGGGAGACGGCGACGATCAGGACGTTGTTGTCCTTCTCCAGGCCCGCCTTGACGAGGGTCTGGATGCCGCTGGCCGCGACCGAGCCGAAGAGCACGATGCCCGCGCCGCCGAGCACCGGGCGCGGGACGACCGCGATGAGCGAGGCGGCGATCGGACAGAGGCCCATCAGGATCAGGAAGCCGCCGCCCGCCGCGACCACGAACCGGCTGCGGATCTTGGTCATCGCGACCAGGCCGATGTTCTGGGCGAAGGCGCTGCACATGAAGCCGTTGAAGAGCGGGCTGACGGCCGAGCCGAGGGCGTCGGCGCGGAGCCCGGCGGCGATGGTCTTCTCGTCGGCGGGGCGCTCGACGATCTCGCCGAGGGCCAGCATGTCGGCCGTCGACTCGGTCATCGAGACCAGCATGACCACGCACATCGAGATGATCGCGGCGGCGACGAACTGCGGTGCTCCGAAGTGGAACGGCGTCGGGAAGCCGACGATGCTCGCCTCGGTGATGGGCGTGAAGTCGGTCGCGCCGAACGGGATCGCGAGGAGCGTGCCGATGACCAGGCCGAGGAGCACCGCGATCTGCTTCACGAAGCCGCGGGTGAAGCGGCGGAGCAGGAGCACGATGACCAGGGTGATGCCGGCGAGGCCCAGGAAGGTCGTCGAACCGTAGTCCGCCGCCTTGGGGTTGGGGCCCTGGGCCCAGCCGAAGGCCACCGGGAGGAGCGAGAGACCGATCAGGGTGATGACGGTGCCGGTGACGACGGGCGGGAAGAAGCGGACCAGTTTGGAGAAGAACGGGGCGCCTATGAAGCCGATCGCCCCGGCGACGATGATCGCGCCGAAGATGACCGGGAGCGCGTCCTCCTTGGACTGGCCGTCCGCGATGGCGAGCATCGGGGCGACTCCGGCGAAGGTCACGCCGTTGACGAAGGGGAGGCGGGCGCCGATCTTCCAGACGCCGAGGGTCTGGAGGAGGGTGGCGAGGCCTGCCATGAAGAGGCTGGCGCCGGTGAGGAAGGTGAGTTCCTTGCCGGAGAGGCCTACGGCGGCGCCGACGATGAGCGGGGGCGCGACGACGCCCGCGTACATGGCGGCGACGTGCTGGAGACCGGTCGTGGCGAGCTTCAGGGGAGGCATCCCCTGGTCGACCGGGTGTTTCTCGATACGGGGAGAGGTGGTGTTCTCCTCGTCGGTGCCGTCCGTCGAAGAGTCTTGCGCGGTGAACCTGGGCGTCTTGGCCACAGCGTCCTCCTGTCGTTTCCAGTGCCGTAGTTGGCACGTGCTTCAGGGAGGTGGTGCGTATGTGCAAGGTGCTGGTGGTGCTCAGGGGGGGGTGCGGAAGTGCTGTCGTTGTGCCGTTCGCCCGGGTACGCCGGACCGCCCCGGGGGCGTGAAGTGTTGGGCCACGCCCCCGGGAACGGCTCCTGAGCAGCCCGCTCGGCTGCTCAGTTCCGGCCGGAAGCCGTCCCTCCCGGCCGGAATCTCTTGACTGTGGTACGAGGTGATCGGCGTCAGCGGTACTGCGCGGCTGTCCGCGCGAGTCGCTGCGCCTCGTCCCGCGCGCTGCGGGCGATGGCGTCCTCGTCCACCGTGATCAGGTGGTTGTCCTCGACGACGGGGTTGCCGTTGACCAGGGACAGGGTGACCGGTGCCGCCGCGCCGAAGACGAGGGCGGTGACCGGGTCGGCGATGGTGGAGTGGCCTAGGCCGTCGGTCTTCCACATCACCAGGTCCGCGAGCTTGCCGGCTTCGAGCGAGCCGATCTCCGCTGCGCGGCCCAGTACTTGGGCGCCTCCGTAGGTGCCGAGGCGGAGCGCCTGGCGGGCGTTGAGGGCCCGCTCGCGGTGCTCGGTGTTGAGGCGGGCCACGAGGAGCGCGTTGCGCAGCTCCGTGTGCAGTTCGCCGGACTCGTTGGAGGCGGTGCCGTCGACGCCCAGGCCGACCGGGACGCCCGCCTTGAGCATGTCGGGGACCCTCGCGATGCCTGCGGCGAGGCGGGCGTTGGAGGAGGGGCAGTGGGCGACGCCGGTTCCCGTGCGGGCGAAGGCGGCGATGTCGGAGTCGTTCATGTGGACGCAGTGCGCCATCCACACGTCGCTGCCGAGCCAGCCCGTCGACTCGAAGTAGTCGGTGGGGCCCATGCCGAACAGCTCGTGGCAGAACTTCTCCTCCTCGACCGTCTCACTGCCGTGGGTGTGCAGTCGGACGCCCTTGCGGCGTGCCAACTCGGCGCCCTGGCGCATGAGTTCGGTCGACACGGAGAAAGGCGAGCAGGGCGCCACGGCGACCTGCGTCATGGAGCCGAAGGAGGCGTCGTGATGCTGGTCGACGGTGGCCTCGGTGGCGGCGAGCGCGCCTTCGAGGGTCTCGATCGCGAAGTCCGGCGGCAGGCCGCCGTCGGACTCGCCGCGGTCCATGGAGCCCCGGGCGAGGGTGAACCGTACTCCCATGTCCCCGGCCGCACCGATGATCGCCGAGGAGAGGTCGCCGGAGCCGCGCGGGAAGACGTAGTGGTGGTCCATGGCGGTGGTGACACCGCCGCGGGCCATCATCGCCAGGGACCCCTGGGCCGCCGCCGTCACCATCTGCTCGTCGATCCGCGCCCAGGTCGGGTACAGGGTGACGAGCCAGTTGAACAGGTTGTGGTCGGTGGCCAGGCCCCGGGTGATCCACTGGTAGAAGTGGTGGTGCGTGTTGATCAGGCCGGGAGTGGCGAGGTGGCCGGTGCCGTCGATGCGGCGGACCACGTTTTCCAGGCCTGCGGGCGCCGTGCCCGCGCCGATGGACTCGATCCGGTTGCCCGCGACGACGATGTGTCCCGACGCGTATTCCGTGTCGTGGGCGTCGACGGTCGCGATCGCGCAGTTCTCGATGACGATGCGGGTGAGAGCGTCGCGCGAAGCTGGTGCTGCCGGTGCTGCCATGGGGCTGCTTCCTTTACCTCTGTGACGATCGGGCACGGCAGGGCCCTAGGAGGATTTGAGTGCCACGGACGCCGCTGGAGTGCGGCGGTCGCGGGTGCCGAGATGGTGGAAGAAGAGATTGAGCAGGACCGCGACGAGTGCGCCGGCGCTGATGCCGGAGCCGAGGACGGTCTGTGCCCAGGCGGGGAAGTCCGCGTAGAAGGTGGGTGCCGCGAGCGGAATGATGCCCGCGCCGAGTGCCACCGCCACGAGGATGATGTTCGAGCTGTCGTCGAGTCCGGCCTCGGAGAGGGTACGGATGCCGCTCACGGCGATCGAGCCGAAGAGGACGATCCCGGCGCCGCCGAGTACGGGCATCGGCACCATGGAGACGACCGCGCCGAGCACCGGGAACACGCCGAGGAAGAGCAGCGCACCACCGGCGACGGCGACCACGTAGCGGCTCCGTACGCGAGTCAGCGTCACGACTCCGACGTTCTGCGCGAAGGCGCTGGTCGGGAATCCGCCGAAGACCGGCCCTACGAGTGTGGCGATGCCGTCCGTACGGAGACCGCGGGTGATGGTCTTCCCGTCGCAGTCGCGTTCGCAGATCTTGCCGAGGGCGAGCATCCCGGCCGACGACTCGGTCATCAGGACCAGCATCACGATGCACAGCGAGAGGATCGCGGCGGGCTGGAACTCGGGGGCGCCGAAGGCGAAGGGCGTGGGGAGCGCGGCGATCGGGGCGTCCTTCAGTCCGCTGAAGTCGGCCATGCCGAACGGGATCGCGGCGAGCGTGCCGATCAACATGCCGAGCAGCAGGGCGACTTGCTTGACGAAGCCCTTGCCGAAGCGCTGGATGACCAGGATGACCGCGAGGGTGAAGGCGGCCAGTGCCAGGTACTTCATGGCGCCGAAGTCGGCGGCTTCCTTGTTGCCGCCCTGCGCCCAGGCGACGGGCACGGGCATCAGCGTGACGCCGATGAGGGTGATGACGACGCCGGTGACGAGCGGCGGGAAGAAGCGGAGCAGCTTCCCGAAGAAGGGGCCGACGGCGAGGCAGAAGACTCCGGCGACCATCACCGCACCGTAGATGGCGGGGAGTTGGTGGCCGGGGGCGCTGGTCTCGGCGATCGCGAGCATGGGCGCGATGCCCGCGGACGACGCGGCGTTGACGAAGGGCAGCCGGTTTCCGGCGAACTTCGTGAGGCCGACGGTCTGGAGGATCGTGGCGAGTCCTGCGATCAGCAGGCTGGCGGCGATCAGCCGGGTCATCCCGGCGGGGTCCAGGCCGCAGGCCTGGCCGATGATGAGCGGAGGGGTGACGACGCCGGCGTACATGGCGGCGATGTGCTGGAGCGCGGCGGGGACGAGCCGCTTGGCGGGGAGCTTTTCGTCCACGGGGTGGACGGACACGGGAGGGACGGGATCGAGGAGATCGACCGGCTTCCCGAGCGGGACCGGATCACCTTGCTGGGTCAAACACGGGCCTTCTGTTGCCGGCCCCTTTGCAGGCTGTGCCATGGATGTTCGTTCCCTCCGGTGGGCCGGGGCCGTGCTTTACCGCCGTAAAGCAC
>NZ_JBSGZD010000437.1:0-4685 GCF_053610825.1 Streptomyces sp. NPDC054863
CCACCGCAATGGTGGGGCCCCTCCGCGTGCCGTCGGCAGGGTCAGCCCTTGCTGATTTCCCAGAAGCGGAAGACGGTCGAGCTGTCGAGGGTCCATTCCAGGCCTGCGACGTCGTTGCGGGCCACGGCGTACTGCTTGCCCTGCCACAGCGGGAGGATCGGCAGGTCCTCGGCGACGATGTCCTGGAGGCGGCCGAATTCCTCGTTGGTGCCGGCGCGGTCCGCGGCGGCTGCGGCGGCGGGGAGGATGCGCCCGGTGATCTCGGTGTTCTCGTAGTGGTTGGAGAGGACGTTGCCCTTGCCGAAGAAGGGCTGGGTGAAGTTGTCGGCGTCCGGGTAGTCGGGGATCCAGCCCTTGACGTAGACGCCGTACTTTCCGGCGGCGATGTCCTTCTCGTACTGCTCCTCGCCGACGGATTTGACGTCGGCGGCGAACAGGCCGCTGCGGTTGAGCTGCTGGGCGAGGGCCTTGAACTCCTGGACGGTGGCGGGGCCGTAGCGGCTGGGGGTGGCCCAGAGGGTGAGCCTGACCTTGCCGGTGATGCCTTCTGCGCGCAGTGCCTGCTTGGCCTTCGCGGGCTGCGGGCGGGCTCCGTACCGGTTGAAGAAGGCGGTGTTGTGGCCGGAGATGCCGGCCGGGACGATCGAGTACAGCGGGGTGGCGGTGGAGCGGTAGACGTCGCGGACGAGGGCGTCGCGGTCGACGAGGTGGGCGATGGCGCGCCGGACCCCGAGCTTTCCCGCGACGGGGTCCTTGGTGTTGAAGACCAGGTGGTGGACTTCGGCGCTGCTGCCTTCGACGGGTTCGACGGGGTTGTCGCCGCTGAGTGCGCTGGTTTCCGTCCGGGCGATTTCCCTGGCGTCGAGGCCTCGGTAGGCGAGGTCGATCTCGCCCTTCTTGAGGGACTCCCCCAGTGCCTTCTGGTCGTCGTGGAAGAGCTTGAGGGTCATGCCGGTGTTCTTGATCTCCGCGGTGCCGCGGTAGCCGTTGTTGACCGTGAAGACGGCCTGTCCCTTGTCGAAGGAGTCCAGTCGGTACGGTCCGGAGCCGGCCGCCTTGTGGTCGGTGCGCAGTGCGTCGGCCGGGTATTCGCGGTGGTCGACGATCGAGCCGGCGCCGGAGGCGATCTTGCTGGGGAAGGTGGCGTCGGGGACCTTGAGGTGGAAGACGACGTGCAGGTCGTCGGGGGTCTCGATGCTCTTGATGGAGGAGAGCATGACGGCCGGTCCGGCGGGGTCGTTGATCCTCAGGGTGCGCTCGAAGGAGTACTTGACGTCCTTGGAGGTGAGCGCGTTGCCGTTGCTGAAGGTGAGGCCGCGGCGCAGGGTGCAGCGGTAGACGGTGCTGCCCTTGTCGAAGGCGCAGCTCTCGGCGGCTTCGGGTGCGGGTTCGGAGCCGCCCTTGGGGAACGCCATCAGTGACTGGAAGACGTTGTTGAAAAGGAGCCAGGAGCCGGGGTCGTAGCCGGATGCCGGGTCGGTGGCCTTGATCTCGTCGGACATGCCCATGGTGACGGGCTTGCCGGTTCCGGTCGTGTTGCCGGCGCCGTCACCGCTGTCGGCGTTGCCGCAGCCGACGAGGAGTCCTGCCGAGAGCCCGGCTGCGAGGGGAGCCGTCAGCCACGGCTTGCGTATCTGCACCGCTGTCTCAGATCTTTCGTGGGGGTTTGGTCGTACGTGGTGGGGTGGGAGGTCCGTGCTTCCCACGGCACGTGGGGGTGCGTGGGAAGCACGTCGGGAGTGCGTCGGGGGTAGGGGCGCGGAGGGCCGGGGCCCGGGGGTCAGGCGACGCCGCGGCCGAGTTCCCAGAGCTGGAGGTCGGCGGCGAAGTTGACCGCCCATTCGGTGCCGGTGATGTCGCTGCGGGCGGCGATGTACTGCTTGCCCTGCCACAGCGGGAGGATCGGCACGTCCTCGGCAACGATGTCCTGGATCCGCTCGAAGGCGGGGGTGGCGGAGCCGCGCTGGGCCTCGCGGCGGGACTGCGGGATGAGCGAGGTCCGGATCTCGTTGTTGGCGTACGGGCTGTTGAGGAAGTTGTCCTTGTCCAGGAACGGTGCGACGTAGTTGTCGCCGTCCGTGAAGTCGGGGAACCAGCCCATGCCGTACACGGAGTACTTGCCGGCCTTCTGGTCGGGGCTGAAGGTGCTCCACTTGACGCCCTCGACGGTGACGTCGAAGAGCTTGGAGTCGTTGAGCTGCTTCTGCAGGACCTCGAACTCCTTCTTCGTCGCGGAGCCGTAGTGGTCGGTGGTGTACGTGAGGGTGAGCTTGACCGGGGTCTTGATGCCCGCGGAGCGCAGCAGCTTCTCCGCCTTCTTCGGGTCGGCCTTGGGGTACTTGCTGAAGAAGGAGTTCTTGTGGCCGGTGATGGTCGTGGGGATCAGCGAGTACAGGGGCTCGGCGGTGGCGCCGTACACGGAGTGGGTGAGCTCGGTACGGTCGACGAGGGCGGCCATGGCCTGGCGCACTGCCTTGTTCTTGACCGCCGGGTCGGTGGTGTCGAAGCCGAGGTAGCGGATTTCGAGGCCGGAGAGCTCGACGAGCTTGATCTTCTGGTCCTGGGAGGTGGACAGGCTGCTGATCTGCTGGGGCGTGATGGTGCGGGACATCATGTCGATCTCGCCGCGCTTGAGTGCCTTCTCCATGCTCGCGGAGTCGGGGAAGGAGCGGATTTCGACCTTGTCGTTCTTCAGCTCGACGCTGCCCTTGTAGAGCGGGTTCTTGGTGAAGACGGCCTTGGTGACGGACTTGCCCTTGGCCTCGACGTGGACCGTGTAGGGGCCGGAGCCGCTCACCTCGAAGCCCGCACGGACCTTGTCGAGGGCGTAGGTCCCGTTGTCCACGATGGAGCCGGCGGGGGTGGCCAGCTTGTACGGGAAGGTGGCGTCGGACGTCTTGAGGTGGAAGACCACCTCGCTGTCGCCCTTGGCCTCGACGGCGTCGATGTTGGTGAGCAGGGAGACGGGGCCGTTCTTGTCCTTGATCTTCAGCGAGCGCTCGATGGAGAACTTCACGTCGGCGGCGTCCAGCGGCTTGCCGTCGGAGAACTGCAGTCCGGAGCGGAGCTTGCAGCGGTAGCCCATGTTCTCGGTGTCCGTGAAGCCGCAGCTCTCGGCGGCCTCGGGGACCGGTGCGCCGCCGCCGCGCGGGACGCGCATCAGGGTCTGCAGGGACGGCCGCATGATGTTCCAGGCGCCGACGTCGTAGGCGTGGGCCGGGTCGAAGGGTGCCGGGCCTTCCGGGGTCGCGTCGAAGGTGTCCGTGGTGCCCACGACAATGGGCTTGCCGGCCGCATCCCCGCTGTCCGAGCTGCCGCAGGCGGCGAGTACGGGCGCGAGCAGGCCGACGATCGCCGGCAGCACCAGAGTCTTGCGGTTCATCCTGGAAGTTCTCCCTCGACCGGCACTGCAATGCAATGCAGCTTTTGTACGAACACTTCGCCATTTTCCGCCTGTTGAGGCGGGCGGACCGGGCCGGATACCGAACCGCAGAGGGGGCGGCGAAGTTCTCGCGTCGAGATTAGTGGGAATGCGGGGGCCGCCCTACCGGTGTCCTGGGTCGGGGCTGGTGGGCGGGGGTATGGAACCTTTCGTACAGGACTTCATCAATCGGGACACAACGGCAGGTAAAACGGCCCGTCGGCCGGGGTTCTCGCGTTGCCGCACCCGTGCCGACGGGCCGCCCCGTGACCAAGCTCACCTCATGAATACTTGTACGGAGGGAGGAATTCCCAATAGGGAATCTCACGCCATACGCATGCTTCGCTGCCCTGTGTTTCCGCCTATTCGAAAAGTCGTCCCGGAGCCACTCTGGGTGCCCGGGTCAGTTCATTCCCGTAATCAGGGTCCGGAGAAATGCGAGATCGACCTCTTCGAGGGATCCGACGACGACCCGGCCGTCCGCGGGGGCGATCGGCGCCACCGACGGTACGGCGACCACCCGGCAGCCCGCCGCTTCCGCGGAGGCCACTCCGGTCGCGGTGTCCTCGACGACCGCGCATCTCGCCGGGTCGGCGCCGAGCCGGGCCGCCGCGTGCAGGTAGGGGTCGGGGTGCGGCTTGGTGCGGGCGATCTCGTCACCGGCGACGGTGAGGGCGAAGGTGTCCGGGCCGAACGATTCGAGGATCCGGTCGATGATGCGCCGGTGCGAGGCCGAGACGAGGGCCATGGGGATGTCGTACGCCCGGAGTTCGGCCAGCAGTCGTGCGACGCCCGGCATCAACGGCACGCGGTTGCCGATGCGGGCCTCGAAGCGGTCGTTGAGCAGCACGGTCAGTTCGGGGAGTGTGATGTCGGCGCCGGTGGACTCGATGAGGAAGCCGGCGCTGCGGGTCATCGGGCCGCCGACGACCACGTCCCGCCAGGCCTCGTCGAGTTGGTGCCCGAGCTCGGCGAAGACGTCCTTCTCGGCGTCCCACCAGAAGCCCTCGGTGTCCACGAGGGTGCCGTCCATGTCGAGGAGGACCGCCTGGAGGGTGGAGTCTTCGGCCGTACGTGTACTGAGTGCGGGGACCGTGCTGGTCATCCGGGCACACCTCCTGGGGGGCGAGAAGGCCGGCTGCCCCCGGGGGGGGGGGGCCGCCGGCCTGCACTGGGCCGACCAGTGTACGTCCGGCCAGTGGAAAGCGCGTTCCCGGATTTGGTGCACGGGTTACCCTAACGCGGGTTACGCGCGTTGAAGTAA
>NZ_JBSGZD010000438.1:0-4617 GCF_053610825.1 Streptomyces sp. NPDC054863
GGCGAGCACCGAGAGCAGCAGCCGGCGCCAGGGCGCGTGCTCGTCGGCGGGGAGCACTTGCAGGTTGCCCGCCTCGCACAGCGGGTCCAGGAACGAGAACAGCTCCTCGGGCCGCTTGTCGAGGTGCGCCGTGGCCTCCAGGAGCACGGGATCGGAGACCGACACGACCGTCTCGGCGCCCGGGAGTTGGAAGCGTACGACGGGTCCGTACGCGTCGTGCAGGCGCAATTGGTACCGGTGCAGCCCACCCGCGTCCGCGACGGCGCGCAGCCCGCCGTCCTCCTGGCGTTCGGGTCCGGGTATGCGCATGACGCTGCCTCCTGTCCGGGGCTGCCCCGCGGGTCTGCCCGAGGGAGCCCTCAACTCGCCCTTGCCACCGCCAGTTTCCCCCACCCCCCCCCCGCCTCCGCCAGTTCCCCCACCCCTGCGCCTGCCCCACGGCAGCCCAGCGCCAGCACCTGCCTCGGCGAGCACTTCGCGGATCACGCGGGGCAGTTGCCGTGCCCTCCCCGCGGTGGTCGGGCAGCGCGACGACGGCCCGCGGGGGCAGGCGTGCCCGGCCATGGATCCCCGGGCGCTCGTACGGAAGCGTCCGTGGACCATCTGTTACAGCATCTCCAGGGGCTGCTTGCGCACCGGCGGAGGGAACGCGGCATCCAGCGCCTTGAGATCCCCTTCGGTGAGGCTGATGTCGAGGGCGGCGTGGTTGGCCTCCACGTGCGCCACGGTGGAGGCCTTGGGAATGACGATGACGTCGTCGCGACGCAGTACCCAGGCAAGCGCCACCTGGAGCGGGGTGGCCCCATGATTCTTGGCCACGGAATCCAGGGCCTCGTGCCCCAGCAGTCGCCCCTGTTCCAGCGGGGAGTACGCCATGACCGGAACCGAGCGCTCGCGGCACCAGGGGAGCAGGTCGTACTCCGGGCCCCGGCGGGTGAGGTTGTAGAGGACCTGATTCGTCGCCGGAAGGGCACCCGTCGGGAGCTCGTCCAGGTCGTCGACGTCCAGGTTGCTCACGCCCCAGGCGCCGATGCTGCCACTGCTCACCAGTCCTTCGAGGGCCTCGACGGTCTCGGAGAGCGGCACACGGCCCCGCCAGTGCAGCAGGTACAGGTCGATCCGGTCCGTGCCAAGGCGGCGCAGGCTCGCGTGGCAGGCGTCGAGGGTGCCGCGCGAATCGGCATTCGACGGCAGCACCTTGCCGACCAGGAACACCTCGTCGCGACGCCCGCGGATCGCCTCGCCGACCAATTCCTCGGATGCGCCGCTGCCGTACATCTCGGCCGTGTCGATCAAGGTCATGCCCAGATCGAGGCCCCTGCGGAGCGAGGCGAGCTCCTCGGAGCGCCGCGCGTACGTGTCTCCCATGCGCCATGTGCCCTGACCCAGGGCGGGCACGCTCATACCGGAAGGGAAAGCCACTGTCCTGGCCGCTGTCATCGTGGACCTCATCTCGTGTTCCAGCCGTCGCGCCCATGCCGAGAACCCCACCACGCCCACGCGCGCCCGCACAACTGAAACCAGGCACGCGGGACGGCGCACCCCCGGCCGAAGGCTGCCCCAACCCGCTGAACTGCGGCGAGGACGTCATCGGAGCCGATGGCGTCCTCTTTCGTTCCGGTTAATCGTTAGGAAGGTTTCCCAACACTCTTGACGCTCCCTGCGAAGAGCCCTAGCTTTCACGCCAGGAACGCATGCCCACCCCCACCCCTGGAGCCCGTGATGCATCGCCCACGTCGATCTGTCATGTCCATGGCTGCCGGTTCCCTCGCGGCTGTCCTCCTCTCCATGTCCGGCACCACTTCGGCGACCGCCGCCGGGCCCCAGCCCTCCTCCCCAAGGGCAAAGGCGATCAACGGCCCCCTGAAGGTCTGCGGCACCAAGCTCTGCGACAGCAGCGGGAGTGCCGTCCAGCTCAACGGGATGAGCACCCACGGCACGCAGTGGTATCCGAAGTGCGTCACCAGCAAGTCGGTCGGCGCGCTCGCCACCGACTGGCGCGCGGACGTCCTGCGCATCTCCACGTACGTCCAGGACGGCGGCTACGCGTCCGACCCGGCCAAATTCACCGCCCGGGCCATGAAGTTCGTCGACATGGCCCACGCCCGGGGCATGTACGCGATCATCGACTGGCACATGCTCTCCCCGGGCGACCCCGACTACAACCTGGACCGGGCCAAGACCTTCTTCACCGCCATGGCGAAGAAGTACAAGGACCACCCCGGCGTGCTCTACGAGATCGCCAACGAGCCGTCCGGCGTCAGCTGGTCCCGGATCAAGGCGTACTCCGAAAAGATCATCCCGGTCATCCGCGCGCAGGACCCCGACTCGGTGGTCCTGGTGGGCACCCGCGCCTGGTCCTCCTTCGGAGTCTCCGAGGACTCGGACGAGTCCGAGGTGGTGAACAACCCGGTACGGGCCTCGAACATCATGTACACGTTCCACTTCTACGCGGCCTCGCACCGCGAGGAGTACCTGTCGGCCCTCGACCGGGCCTCCGACAAACTGCCCGTCTTCGTGACCGAGTTCGGCACCCAGAACTACGAGGGCGAGGGAGCCAACGACTTCGCGATGGCGCAGAAGTACCTCGACCTCATGAAGCGCAAGAAGATCTCCTGGGTCAACTGGAACTACTCCGACGACCACCGCTCTGGCGCCGTCTTCAAGGACGGAGTCTGCGACACCGACGACACCTGGACGGGCACCTCGGTGCTCAAGGAGGCGGGCGTCTGGATCCGGAACCAGATCCGCGCCTGATACGCCCCTGCGCGCTCCGCGCCTGAGCCCCCGGCCCCCGCCGCATGTGCCGTGCGACGGGGGCCGGGCTCTGCTCGGGGGCTGCCCCCCGACCTGTCTGCCCCGTCTGGCAGTTGGCCGGGCACCAGCCCCACCGGCAGGCGCGACCCCGACGCTCTCCAGGACCTGGTCGAGGGCGGCAGTTGAGTGCCTCACGACGGGGACCCACCGTTCGCGTTGTCCTCGAAGAGTTCCCGGGTACGCCGCAGCAGGGCTTGCCGTACAGCCTCCGGTGAGAGGACCCGCAGGGGTGTGGCGAGGCTGAGAAGGTATCTGGCAAGCCCGTCCGCGTCGGGACCGCCGACGTCGACGATCGTGGCGTCGGCGCCTTCGGACCGGTGGCTGCCGACCGTCGACGGGATCAGTCGCAGGGCTTGGTCCATGGACATCGGGAGACGGATCGTCGCGCAGAGCGGGTAGGGCCCGGCGGCGACGGAGCGGGAGACGAGCAACGCAGGGTCGGGCGGGTCGAGGAGTTCGACCGGGCGCCCGGTCGGCCGCAGTCGGTCGACCCTGCCGCCCCGGAAGGTACGCCACTGGTTCCGCGTCACGTCTCGGGCGACGAAGTACCACCGACGCCCGGTGTGTACGAGGCGGTACGGGTCGACGTCCCGGACCGTGACTTTTCCTTCCCGGTCGCGGTACGACAGACGGGCGCGCTCGCCCCGGCGGCACGCGTCGGCCAGTTCCAGCAGCATGCCGGGCATGATCTGGGGCCTGTCAGGTCGGGGAGTGTGCACGAAGGCGGCGTCCATCTCGCCCAGCCGGTCCGCGATCCGCCGCGGCAGAACCTGACGCAGCTTCAGCAGCGCCGACAGGGCGGCTTGGTCGCCCCCGAGAGCGCCGCTGAGTGCGGCCTCGCGCAGCCCGACGGCCACGGCGAGTGCTTCGTCGTCGTCGAGGATCAGCGGCGGTACCCGGGATCCGGCACGGAGACGGTAACCGCCCCATGGCCCGGGGTCGGACTCGACGGCGTAACCGAGCTCCCTGAGCTTGGCGATGTCCCGCCGTACCGTGCGCTCGGCGACCGCCATCCGGTCGGCCAGTTCACCGCAGGTCCACGACGGCCGGCCGGCCAGCAAGGAGACCAGGCGCAGCAGGCGGGCGGAGGCACTGATCACGTGTGGAAGTTTTCCATACGACCAGGACCGAAACTGTCCTGGTCCCGAAGTAGCGTCCCCGCCATGAGCACAGGAAATTCCTCCGCACCCACGTTCCGTTACTCGGCCGTCACCTTCGACTGCCCGGACCCCGCCGAACTGGCCCGCTTCTACGGCGAAGTCCTCGCTCTGCCCGTCGTCTTCTCCACCGACGACTTCGTCCTGCTCGGCCGGGAGGGCGCGGCCGGACTGGGATTCAACCGGCTGGCCGACTATCGCCGCCCCACCTGGCCGGACCCTGCCCAGGAGAAGCAGGCGCACATCGAACTGGGCGTCGACGACCTGGACGCCGCGCAGTCCCGGCTCCTTGCCCTGGGGGCCGTGAAACCCGAGTTTCAGCCCGACCCCGACCGATGGCGAGTCCTGCTGGACCCCGCAGGCCACCCGTTCTGCATCTCCACCTTGGTCTGAGCAAACCCGGCTCCGCGTACCCAGGCAGGCCGACGAACTCGCTGCTGTCCCGCCCGGGCACGGGGCGGTGGCGCGATCATGGCCCTGCCCGGCCGACGCTGTTGCTCCCACCCGCTGGGCCGGTAGCGGGTGTTCCTCGTACGAACCCGCAGAGGTGACTCTCCGCCTCCGCCCCTGCTGGTATCCGCCCCGCCGCTGCCGTGCCCGTCGTTCAGGCGCCTTCGCGGGCGCCGAGGCCCCCGCCCAAAAG
>NZ_JBSGZD010000439.1:0-4591 GCF_053610825.1 Streptomyces sp. NPDC054863
GTGCCGTACGGGAGCCGGGACTTGAGCCGGAGCGGGGAGGCCGGGGCCGCGGCCCCGGCTCCCGTAAGGCAGGTTCAGCAGATACGCCGGCCGGTGGTTCAGCGGCCGATGCGGATCCGGTGCGCCTGGTCCTGGCGCTCGGCGCCGACGGCCGACTTGTCCACCACGTAGGCGGTGCCGCGCGCCACCGTGATGTGGTTCGGGTTGGCGCCGGTGGCCAGGGTCTCGACGACCGCGCCCTTGCGCGGGTCGACGACCGTGACGTTGCCGGCCGTACGGTTGGCCACCAGCACGCGGCCCGAACGGGCGTCCACGGCGACGGAGAGCGCGCCCGCCCCGGTCGGGACGGTCTTCGTGACGGCGCCCTCGCGGACGTCGACGACGGAGAGGGTGCCCGCGGCCTGGTTGGCGGTGTAGGCGGTCCGGCCGTCGGGGGAGAGCGCCACCGAGATCGGGCCGTCGCCGGCCGGGAGGAAGCGCGCCTCCTTGGCGTACGGGGAGACCTCGACGATCCGGTCGCCGCCCAGGTCGGCGGCGTAGACGGTGCCCGTGCGCTTGTTCAGGGCGAGACCGGTGGGCTGGGTGCCCGCGACCGTGACGCGCTTCTTCTCCTTGAGCGTACGGCTGTCGAAGGCGACCAGCGTGCCGTCGCCGAAGCCGCTCGCCCACACCGTGTCGCGCCGCTCGTCGACGACGATCTCGCGGGCGTGGTTCACGCCCGGCAGGCTCGCCAGGTGCTTGCCGTCGCGCTGGCTGTAGACGGCCACGGAGTTGTTGCGGGTGTTGGTCGTCCAGACGGTGTTGTGCTCGTCGTCCACCGCCACGCCGTACACGGCCTCGACGGCGCCCGTGGCGGCATCGGTGACCGGCGGGGTGTACGTGGCCTTCACCTTCAGCGAGTACGGATCGACCTTCATCAGCGAGGACTTGGTGACCGGCGGGCGGCCCACGGCGGCGGTCGCCCACAGGACGTGGTTCCGCTCGGAGTACGAGGACTGGTAGAGGCCCGCCGTGAGTTGGGCGGAGGTGACGGTCGAACCGGCGGCGGGCTTGGCCTGTGCGGACGCCGTGCCGGTCAGCGCGAGGGAGGAGCCCGCGGCGAGGGCGACGGCGGTGGCGGCGGTGCGACGGAAGCGGCGGGTGGTGGTGGTCATGCCGAGTCAATCTCCGATACGTCAGGTGCCTCCGGGTGAGAGGCGGACAGGAGTTAACTTAGCTTAGGCTTGCCTAAGTGGAAAGCGGTTGCCCTCCCGACTTCACCATCGGGAGGGCAATCGCTCGGGTGGGGGCCGGGCAGGTCTCAGTTCACCTGCACCGTGACGTCGTCCACCACGTACGACGTCTGGAGGGACTGGTCCTCCGTGCCGTTGAACTTCAGCGAGACGGTCTGACCCGCGAACTGCGCGAGGTCGTAGGTCTTCTGTGCGTAGCCGGAGTTGGCGTCCAGGTTGGAGAAGGTCTGGAGCGTCTGGTTGCCGACCTGGACGGTGAAGCGGTCGTACACGACGTTCTCGTTCTCGTCCGTGTCGATGTGGAGGAAGAAGGAGAGCTTGTACGAGGCGCAGCCCGCCGGGATGGTCAGCGTCTGGGCGGCGCTGTCGGTGTGGGTGGAGCCCCAGCCGTTCAGCCACGCCTTGTAGCTGCCGCCGTGCGGCGGCTGGCCCGCCTGGGTGGTGATGACGCCCTCGGACGCCGTCCACCCCGAACTCCCGCTCTCGAAACCGCCGTTGGTGACGAGCTGGCGCGGCGTGCAGCCGGTGGAGCCGCCGACGGTCAGGGTGTACGTGGTGCTGTGGGAGGTCGTGCCGGTGCCGGTGACGGTCAGGGTGTACGTCCCCGCGGCCGTGCTCGCGCCGACTGCCACGGACAGCGTCGAGGAGCTGCCGGACTGGACCGAGGTCGGGGAGAGCGTGGCGGTGACGCCCGCCGGTGCACCGGCGACCGTCAGCGCGACCTGCTGCGGACTGCCGCTCACCGTCTGGGTGTTGACCGTCGCGGTGGTGGAGCCGCCCGGGTTGGCGCTGCCCGCGGCCGGGCTGACGCCGACCGAGAAGTCCTGGGTCGGAGTGCCGGTGCCCACCGACGTCTTCCAGATGCCGTACGCGACGCCGTCGGCGCTGCGGTCCAGGACTGTGGCGTTGATGTTGTTCGTGGTGTCGCAGGCGCTGTGGTAGCAGGAGTCGTACGCGGTGTTCGCCGTGCCGCCCCACTTCTGCGCCTGTGCGGCGGTCTTGCGGGCGCTCGCCCCGGCCGCGTAGCCGGAGGTCGGGATGCCGACCGCCTGGAAGGAGGCGTCGTCACTGCGGCCCTGGCCCTCGACGTTCTCCTCGGGTGCGAGGTTCAGCGAGGTCCAGTAGGCCTTCAGGGGTGCGGCGGTGGTGGAGTTGACGTTGTTGATGAAGTAGCCGGCGTTGGTCGAGCCGACCATGTCGAAGTTGTAGTAGCCCTTGACGGCTGAACGCTGGGCCGCCGTCAGCCGGTTGACGTAGAACTCGGAGCCGTTGAGGCCCTGCTCCTCGTCGGTCCACCAGGCGAAGCGGACGTGCTTGGTCATCGTCGGGTTCTTCTGCGCGAGGACCAGCGCGTTCTCCAGGAGTGTCGCCGATCCTGAGGCGTTGTCGTTGATGCCGGGGCCCGCGGAGACGCCGTCCAGGTGCGCGCCGAACATGACCGTCTGGTCCTCGGGGCCGCCGGGCCAGTCGGCGATCAGGTTGTTCGAGGGGTATGTGCAGGTGGTGCACGTCTGCTCGGTCACCGTGTACCCGGCGGCCTGCAGTTTGCCCTTCACGTAGGCCAGGGACTGGGTGTAACCGGCGCTGCCCGCACGGCGGTTGCCGCCGTTCTGCGAGGCGATCGTGCCGAACTGGGTGAGGTGCGCGCGGACGTTGTCGACGCTGATGTTCGGCGGGTCGGTGGGCGGCTGGGTGCCGCCGACGTTGAGTGCGTAGTCGACCGTGTGGGAGAGCGTGGTGCCCTGGCCCTTGACGGTGATCGTGGACGCGCCGGGCGCCGCGTTCGCGGTCGCGGACAGCGTCAGCACCGAGGACTGGCCGGACTGCACGGTCGCCGGGCTGAAGGTCGCGGAGACCCCGGCGGGCAGGCCGCTCGCGGTCAGTGCCACCGACTGGGCGGTGCCGGTCGTGGTGTTGGTGACCACCGACGTGGTGACCGACGCGCCCTGCTGGACGGTGCCGGACGCCGGGTTGAGCGCCATCGAGAAGTCGTTGTTCTGACCGCTCGGCGTGCAGGTCGGGTCACCGGCCTGGGCGGGCACGCTGATCGCGTCCCACGCGGCCTTCGTCTTGTTGAACAGGTTGCAGGTGGCCAGGTCCAGGTTCTTGGCCGAATTCAGCGTCGCCGTACGGTACTTCTTGTACGACATGCTGCTGGTCTTGAGCAGCATTCCGCCGTAGAAGATCTTTCCTGCGTTCTGGATGCCGACGCCGGTCAGCGTGGTCTGGTTGCAGGTGCTGGAGCTGGGCTTGCCGCCGCCCGGGTTGGTGCCCTCGGCGAGCAGGTAGAACCAGTGGTTCATCGGGCCCGCGGCGGCGTGCGTCTCGGTGCCGGGGATCGCGGAGCTGTAGCAGGCCGGGTCGTTGTTCACGGCCGGCGGGTTGTACATGTTCCGGATCGGCCCGCGGCCCTGGAGATTGATCATCTCGCCGACGGTGTAGTCCGGAATGTCGTACGGGGCGGGCTGGTTGATGTACGCCTCGGTCAGCGCGCCGAAGATGTCACCGGTGGCCTCGCCGAGTCCGGACTCCTGGCCGCCGGTGCCGCCCGGGGTGGTGGAGTCGATGGCGTGTCCGTACTCGTGGGCGACGACGTCGACGCCTGCTATCCACTCGTTGGCGCTGTTGCGGCCGATGGTGACGGAGCTGCCGTCCCAGTACGCGTTGAGCTGGTTCAGACCGACCTTGGCGGGGAAGGCGCGGCCCTGCCCGTTCATGCCGCTGCGGCCCAGCCACTGGTCGAGCATGTCCCACTGCTTCTGCGCGCCGAACATCAGGTCGACGCAGCCGGTCTCCTTGGAGGTGGGGTTGCCCGTGCCCCAGGAGTCCGTCGACTTCGAGAAGACCGTGCCCGTGCTGTAGTCCGCGCAGCTCAGACCGGCGCGGATCGGGTCGCGCAGGGAGTAGGTGGAGCCCGAGGCGGTGGTGCTGATCGTGAGCGGGTTGGGACCGTTCCACTTGCTGTTGCCGGTGCCCGCGACCACCTCGTCGTAACTGTCGACGACCTTGCCGGTCCGCGCGTCGACGAAGACGTGCAGCTTGCTCGGCGCTTTGGCCTGACGCCCGGTCAGTACCGTTTCCCAGGCGAGTACTTGCTTGCCGTCCTTGATCTTGACGACGAGCCGGCTGTCCGTCACCTTGTCGGTCTTCGCCTGCTTCGCGCGCGAGAGGGCCTCGGCCCGCTTCGCGCCGACCGAGGGCTGGATCGCCACGTCGATGCGGGTCTGCGAAGCCGACTGGAGGGAGCGTACGTTCCCCTCGCCGTCCGCGAGGACGACCGCGTCGCCGCCGACCACCGGAAGGCCCCGGTATCTTCGCTCGTACGCCACCGAGTACAGGTCCTTCACCCAGGGCGTGAC
>NZ_JBSGZD010000440.1:0-4573 GCF_053610825.1 Streptomyces sp. NPDC054863
CTCGAAGCGCTTGGACGCCTCGGAGGTCAGCTTGTGGCGGCGGGAAGCGCGCGCGATGGTCAGCGGGTCGAAGTGCGCGGCCTCGATGACGACGTCGGTGGTGCCGCGTACCTCACCGGTCTCGGCGTCCGTCTCGACGTCGGCGACCTCGGTGTTGGCGCCGCCCATGACGCCCGCGAGGCCGATCGGCCCGCGGTCGTCGGTGATGACCAGGTCCGCGGCGTCGAGGACGCGCTTGGCACCGTCGAGCGTCGTGAACTTCTCGCCCTGCTCGGCACGGCGGACACCGATGGTGCCCTGGATGCGCGAGCGGTCGTAGGCGTGCAGCGGCTGACCGAGCTCCAGCATCACGTAGTTGGTGATGTCGACGGCGAGCGAGATCGGGCGCATGCCCGCCTTCTGCAGGCGGCGCTGCATCCAGATCGGCGACCGGGCCTCGGGGTCGAGGCCGGTGACCGTGCGCGCGGTGAAGCGGTCGCAGCCCTGCGGGTCGCTGATCTTCACCGGGTAGCCGTACGAGTTCGGCGCGGGCACGTCGAGCAGCGCGGGGTCGCGCAACGGCAGGCCGTAGGCGGTGGCCACCTCGCGGGCGATGCCGCGCAGGGACAGCGCGTAGCCCCGGTCGGGGGTGACCGCGATGTCCAGCACCTCGTCCACGAGCTCCAGGAGCTCGATGGCGTCGGTGCCGGGCTCGTACTCCATCGGCAGCACGATGATGCCGTGCGTACCGTCGTCGCCCATGCCCAGCTCGTCGCCGGAGCAGATCATGCCGTGCGAGGTCCTGCCGTACGTCTTGCGCGCGGCGATCGCGAAGTCGCCGGGCAGGACGGCGCCCGGGAGGACCACGACGACCTTGTCGCCGACGGCGAAGTTGCGGGCGCCGCAGACGATCTCCTGCGGCTCGCCGGTGCCGTTGGCGGAGCCCACGTCCACCGTGCAGAAGCGGATGGGCTTCTTGAAGCCCTCCAGCTCCTCGATGGTGAGGACCTGGCCGACGACCAGGGGGCCCTTGAGGCCGGCGCCGGTCGGCTCGACCGTCTCGACCTCAAGGCCTGCGGACACGAGCTTGGCCTGCACGTCACGGCCGGTCTCGGTGGCGGGGAGGTCTACGTACTCCCGCAGCCAGGAAAGCGGGACCCGCATCAGATCTCCATCCCGAAGGGCCGAGTGAAACGCACGTCACCCTCGACCATGTCTCGCATGTCTTCCACGTGGTGCCGGAACATCAGCATCCGCTCGATGCCGAAGCCGAAGGCGAACCCGCTGTACTTCTCCGGGTCGACGCCGCAGGCGGTCAGCACCTTGGGGTTGACCATGCCGCAGCCGCCGAGCTCGATCCAGCCCTCGCTGCCACAGGTGCGGCAGGGGCGGTCCGGGTTGCCGACGGACTCGCCGCGGCACACGTAGCAGACCATGTCCATCTCGGCGGACGGCTCGGTGAAGGGGAAGTAGTTCGGGCGCAGCCGGGTCTTCATGCCCTCGCCGAAGAGAGCCTGGACCATGTGGTCGAGGGTGCCCTTCAGGTCGGCCATGGTCAGGCCCTCGTCGACGGCCAGCAGCTCGATCTGGTGGAAGACCGGGGTGTGCGTGGCGTCGAGCTCGTCCGTGCGGTAGACGCGGCCGGGGCACACGACGTACACGGGCGGCTCACGGCGCTCAAGCAGCGCGCGGGCCTGCACGGGCGAGGTGTGCGTACGCAGCACGACACCGGACTCGTCGGTCTTCTTGCCGTCGGCGCCCTGTACGAAGAAGGTGTCCTGCATCTGCCGGGCCGGGTGGTCCGGCACGAAGTTCAGGGCGTCGAAGTTGAACCACTCCGCCTCGACCTCGGGGCCCTCGGCGACCTCGTAGCCCATCGCCACGAAGACGTCGGCGACGCGCTCCATGAAGGTGGTCAGCGGGTGGCGGGCGCCGGCCGGGACGCGGTCGTACGGCAGCGTGACGTCCACCGCCTCCTCGACCAGCACGCGCTCGTCGCGCTCGGCCTCCAGCACCGCCAGCCGGGCCGCGAGGGCCTTGTTGACGGCGCCGCGTGCCATGCCGACGCGCTTGCCCGCCTCGGCCTTGGCCTGGGGCGGGAGCGCGCCGATCTCGCGGTTGGCGAGCGACAGCGGCGAGGTGGGCCCGGTGTGCGCGGTCTTGGCGTGCGTCAGCGCGTCGAGGTCGGCGGCGGACTCGAAGGCGGCGAGCGCCTCGTCCCGCATGCGCTCGATCTCTTCGGGTTTCAGCGCCTCGACCTCGACAGGGTCGTACGACTTATTGGGTGCGGACATCTCTTCCCGTACTTCCGATGGCTGGTGGGCGGCCCCGCTCGACGCTTGAGGACGCAAAGGTGCCAAAGGTCGAGTCTAAAGGGACGCGGGGTGCGAAGAAGCCCGAGGGCGGCTCAGGCCAGGTAGGCCGGGGCCCCGACGGGCAGGATAAATCGGAATTCGGCGCCGCCGCCGGGTCCGCGTCCGACGCTGACCGTGCCGCCGTGGGCCTCGACGATGCCCTTGACGATGTACAGGCCGAGTCCGGTGCCGCCCCGCTTGCTGCCCCGCCAGAAGCGGGTGAAGACGCGGCTCAGCGACTCCTCGGGAATGCCCGGGCCTTCGTCGCTGACGGTCACGGCCGTGCCCTTCTCGTCGTCCTTGGCGGTGGCGGGTGCCACCTCAATGGTGACCATTCCCTCGCCGTGCCGCACCGCATTTTCCAGCAGGTTGCCGAGCACCTGGTCGACCTTGTCCGGGTCGGCCCACAGGTCCGGCAGCGGGTGCTGGATGTGCACCAGGAACCGGTCGGCGGCCTGACCTGCTGAAATGCGCGCGTGTACGTGTCGTCCTACGGCGGCGGCGACATCGACGGGCTGGCGGCGCAGTTCGAGCCGTCCGGTGTCGATGCGGGCGATGTCGAGGAGCTCGGCGATCAGGCGGGCGATGCGGTCGGCGTCGTTGTCGACGGTCTCCAGCATCATCAGCTTCTGGTCGTCGGTGAAGCGCTCCCACTTCCTGAGCAGGGTCCGGGTGAACCCCTTCACCGAGGTCAGCGGGGAGCGCAGCTCGTGGGCGACGGTGGCGATCAGTTCGGCGTGGCTGCGCTCGGTGCGCCGCCGCGCCTCGGTCCCCCGCAGCGAGACCACGACCCGGCGCACCGGGCCGCACGGCTCCGTCCGTACGTACCGCGCGGAGACCAGCACCTCGCGTCCGCCCGGCAGCAGCAGATTGCGCTCCGGCTGGCCGCCCCGGATGGCGAGGCCGCCGTACGGGTCGGTGAGGGTCCACCAGCGGCGGCCCTTGAGGTCCTCCAGCGGCAGTACGTCGACGAGCGGGCGGCCGAGCGCGAGAGCGGCCGGCACGGCACTGATGCGTACGGCAGCCGCGTTGAAGCAGACGACGCGGCCGGTCTCGTCGGCGACGACCAGTCCGTCCGGGAGATCGTCGGGGCCGACTCCGGACTCGGTCAACTCCCGTACGCCTACGACCTGTTCAGACACTTCCGCAGCCATCCCGCCCCGCTTCCACCCATCCGAACAGTGCAGAGGGCCCGAGTCCGTCACCCTACTCCGAACCCGCGTCCCTCAGTCAGTGGTGCGTACCCGCTGTGCGCGTGCGGATGCATAGAGGCACACAGCGGCTGCCGTGGCCAGGTTCAGACTCTCGGCCCTGCCGTGGATCGGGACGCGCACGACGGCGTCCGCGAGGGCACGGGTCTCCTCGGGGAGCCCCCAGGCCTCGTTGCCGAAGACCCAGGCGGTGGGGCCGCCCATGGTGCCGGCGTCCAGCTCGTCGTCGAGGTCCCTGTCCCCCGCGCCGTCGGCGGCCAGGATCCGTACCCCTGCCGCCTGGAGTCCGGCGACCGCCTGCTCGACGGGGACGCCGACGGCGACCGGCAGGTGGAAGTGCGAACCGACCGACGCCCGCACCGACTTGGGGTTGTACAGGTCCACGGAGGCGTCGGTGAGGACGACCGCGTCGGCGCCCGCCGCGTCCGCGCAGCGCAGCACCGTTCCGGCGTTCCCGGGGTCGCGCACGTGCGCGAGGACGGCGACCAGCTTGGGCTTCGCGGCGAGGATGTCCTCGAACGGGGAGTCCAGGAAGCGGCAGACGCCGACGATGCCCTGCGGGGTGACGGTCTGCGAGATCTCCGCGAGGACGTCGTCCTCCGCCAGGTGCACCCGGGCGCCGGAGGCGTGCGCGGCGTCCACGATGTCGGCGTACCGCTCGGCGGTCTCCACCGTCGCGAACAGCTCGATCAGCGTCGGCTCCCCGTCGGGCCCCCGGTGGCCGGTGGCCTCCCGCACGGCCTGCGGCCCCTCGGCGATGAACCGGCGCTCCTTGCCCCGGAAGCTGCGCCTGGCCAGCCGCTTGGCGGCGGTGACGCGGGGGGAACGCGGGGAGATCAGCTCGGGGGTGCCCATGGATGTGCGGCTCGCTTCTTCGTACGTACGTGACTGACAGGGGCGGCTGTGCTTTCCCGGGGGCAACCCCCGGACCTCCGCGGCCGGGAAACAACCGGACCCGCAGACACGGCGTGCGTCTGCGGGTCCGGCTTCAAGCCAAGAAGGACTCTTGCCTGTCTGGGGAGACTAGGC
>NZ_JBSGZD010000441.1:0-4523 GCF_053610825.1 Streptomyces sp. NPDC054863
CCCCCACAGGGTTCCGGCCCTTTCCCCTGCCCACTTCCCCGGCGACTTCGCCTGCGTGCCAGCCAGCAGCCAGCGGGGCAGTCAGCCGGTCGGCCTGCTTGCCTGCCTCAGCCGTCCAGCTCCCGCAGCTCCCGCAGCTCCCGCAGCTCCCGCAGCTCCACCATGGCCTCCTCCAGCCACCCCACCCAGAACCGCTCCATCTCGATCCCGGCCCGCAGCACCAGATGCTGCAACCGCTCCTCACGGCCGCTCGCCGGCGCCGGGAAGTCCCGCTTCTCGAATTCCTGGTACGTCGCCAACTGCACGCGGTGCAGCCCCAGATGGCGCTCCACCTCCGCCAGCAGCTCCCCGGTCCCCACCATCGCCGCGGCCCGCAGCCGCAGCGCGAACGCGTCCCGCAACGGCTTGGGATCCTCCGCCCTGGCCACCCACGCGACCAGCTCCTCGCGCCCGGCGGCCAGGACCTCGTACTCCCGCTTCTGACCACGCGTCGGCACGTCCTGCGGCAGCGCCCGGATGAGCCCGGCCTGCTCCAGCTTTCCCAGCTCGCGGTATATCTGCTGATGCGTCGCCGACCAGAAGTACCCGATGGAAACGTCGAACCGCCGAGTCAGCTCCAGCCCGGAGGACGGCTTCTCCAGCAGGGCGGTGAGGATCGCGTGGGGGAGTGACATGAGCGCATCCTAGGCAGCGGTACGAGCAGGGACGGACCAACGAGCAGCGGCCCGGCTACAGTGCGGCCGCCACCTCCGTCCCCTGCAGAATCGCCCGCTTCGCATCCAGCTCGGCGGCCACGTCCGCACCACCGATCAGATGCACCGGCAGTCCGGCGGCCACCAGCTCCTCGTACAGATCCCGGCGCGGCTCCTGTCCCGTGCACAGCACGACGGTGTCCACCTCCAGCACCCTCCGCTCGCCGCCCACCACGATGTGCAGCCCCTCGTCGTCGATGCGCTCGTACGTCGCACCGGCGACCATCGTCACGCCGCGCTGCGCCAGCTCGGTGCGGTGGATCCACCCCGTCGTCTTCCCGAGCCCGGCGCCCACCTTGGTCTCCTTGCGCTGGAGCAGGTGCACGGTGCGCGTCGACTTCGGCCGCTCAGGGGCCCGCAGCCCGCCCCGGCCCTCGTACTCCATGTCCACACCCCACTGCCGGAAGAACACCTCGGGGGAGAGCGACGCCTCCTCGCCCTCGTCGGTCAGGAACTCCGCGACGTCGAACCCGATCCCGCCGGCCCCGAGGACCGCCACCCGCTCACCGGCCTCGACCTCGCCGCGCAGCACCTCCAGGTAGCGGACGACGCTCCGGTGGCCGATGCCGTCGATCTCGGGGATGCGCGGCGTGACACCTGTCGCCAGCACCACCTCGTCGTACGAACCCGCCTCCAGCACCTCGCGCGTCACCGTGGTCGACAGCCTGACCTCGACCCCGTACTCCTCCAGCCGGTTGCGGAAGTACCGCAGCGTCTCGTTGAACTCCTCCTTGCCGGGCACCTGCCGCGCGACGTTCAGCTGCCCGCCCACCACGTCGGCTCCGTCGAACAGCGTCACCGCGTGCCCCCGCTCGGCCGCCGTCACCGCACACGCCAGCCCGGCCGGACCGGCCCCGACGACGGCGACGCGCTTGCGCAGCCGCGTCGGCGACAGCACCAGCTCGGTCTCGTGACAGGCCCGCGGGTTCACCAGACAGGACGTGATCTTTCCGCTGAAGGTGTGGTCCAGGCAGGCCTGATTGCACCCGATGCACGTATTGATGGAGGCGGCCCTGCCGTCCCGCGCCTTGGCCACGAACTCCGGGTCCGCCAGGAACGGCCGCGCCAGCGACACCAGATCCGCGAACCCGCCCGCCAGCAGCTCCTCCGCCAGCTCCGGAGTGTTGATGCGATTCGTGGTCACGAGCGGAATCCCCACCGACCCCATGACCCGCTTGGTCACCCAGGCGTACGCACCGCGCGGCACCGAGGTCGCAATGGTCGGAATCCGCGCTTCGTGCCACCCGACACCCGTGTTGATGAGGGTCGCCCCGGCCGCCTCCACGGCCTGCGCCAGCTCCACGACCTCGTCGAACGTCGACCCGCCGGGCACCAGGTCCAGCATCGACAGCCGGTAGATCAGGATGAAGTCGGGCCCGACCCGCTCCCGCACCCGCCGCACGATCTCCAGGGGGAACCGCACCCGGTTCTCGTACGACCCGCCCCACCGGTCGTCCCTCTTGTTGGTGTGAGCGGCAATGAACTCATTGATCAGATACCCCTCCGACCCCATGATCTCGACACCGTCGTACCCGGCTTCCTTGGCCAGCCCCGCGGCCCGTACGAAGTCCTCGACGGTCTCCTCGACCTCCGCGTCCGTCAGCGCCTGCGGTACGTATGGGCTGATCGGCGCCTGGAGAGCGCTCGGTGCGACGAGCTCGGGGTGGTAGGCGTACCGCCCGAAGTGCAGGATCTGCATCGCGATCCGCCCGCCGGCCCCGTGCACGGCGTCCGTGATGACGCGGTGCTGCGCGGCCTCCTCGGGAGTCGTCAGCTTGGCCCCGCCGGGATAGGGACGCCCGCGGTCGTTCGGCGCGATGCCGCCGGTGACCATGAGGCCGACCCCACCGCGCGCCCGCTCCGCATAGAAGGCGGCCATCCGCTCGAACCCGCGCTCCGCCTCCTCCAGACCGACGTGCATGGAGCCCATGACCACACGGTTGGGCAGAGTGACGAAGCCCAGGTCCAGCGGGGCCAACAGGTGGGGGTACTGACTCGACGGGCTCGACTCACTCATCCGACGCCTCCATGTCCATGCGCTCACGCGACAACACTTATGCAACTAGTTGCATAATAGAGGCCGGGGGTACGCATCCGAGGTGAGCGGTCGGTCACACCGGGCCGGGGGAGCGGCGCGAGGACCGCCTCCCCCCCCCCGGACCACCCCACCCCCACCGCCTGCGTCGCTCACTGTGCCAAGGAGTCGTACACGGCTCCCACCAGCGCCATCTTCCGGGGATCGTCCACGATGTGCGGGCCCATCCGGTTCATCACGTACCCGATGCTCACCCCCGCCTCGGGATCCGCCAGCCCACAGGAACCACCGGCCCCGTCGTGCCCCGCCGCCCGCGGATTCGGCCCGTACGAGCCGTGCTCCCCGCTCAGCCACAACCCGAGCCCGCTCTCCGTCTCCCGCCCGAGCCCCGCCCCCATCACCAGATCCAGACAGGCCCCCTGCCCCTCCCGCGCCCGCTCGGCCGCCTCCGCCGACAGCACCCGGCTCTCCCCGATACGCCCCTGCCGGGCGAACACCTCGAACAACTCGGCCATCCCGCGAGCCGACCCGTGCCCGTTCGCCGACGGAATCTCCGCCGCCCGCCACGCCGCCGTATTGGCGTCCCGCGCTCCGGTGAACGGGTATTGCAGCGCCGCCCTCGCCACCGGCTCCATCCGCGCGAAGAGAGCGTCCAGCTCGCCCGACGCCGAGAAGTCCTCCTGTACGAGCTCGGCGGCCCGCCGTGCTTCCTTCTCCGGCAGTCCGATCGTGAAGTCGATCCCCAGCGGGCCGGTCACCTGACTCCGAAGGAACTCCCCGGGCAGCACCCCGCTCACCCGCCGCACCACTTCTCCGACCAGGAACCCGTAGGTGTAGATGTGGTACCCGGAGCGCGTCCCTGGCTCCCACCACGGCTCGGTCGCCGCAAGCCGTTCACAGGTCAGCTCCCAGTCGTACAGCTCCTCAAGGGTGACCGGCGCCCGGAACGCGGCGACCCCGGACCGGTGCGACAGCAGATGCCGTACGAGCACCCCTTCCTTGCCGGCCGCGGCGAACTCCGGCCAGTACGAAGCCACCGGCGCATCGAGGTCCAGCTCGCCCCGGTCGGCCAGGAGGTGTGCACAGAGCCCGGTCGCCGCTTTGGTCGCGGACCACACGTTGACGACGGTGTCCCGCTCCCAGAGACGGGTCGCACCCTCGTCGGCCCAGCCTCCCCACAGATCGACCACCACCTCTCCAGCCACCCGTACGGCCACGGCGGCGCCCAGCTCGTCGCGCTCCCGGAAGTTCTCCTCGAAGGCCGCCCGCACGGCCGCGAACCGTTCCTCGCACCGGCCGTCGACCCGCGGCTGCTCAGCAGGCTCGGACTGGGACATGGACATGGATCCCTCCTCGCAAGGTGCCGACACACGACTCGACGAACGTACTGACTGGCCGATCCGGCAGGAAGAGGTCCCGCGCCCCCCCGGTTTGACGCGGAGCTGCCGCCTCCGTAAGGTTCTGCGGGTTGTCCTATGTGAGTACCGGTTCCGACCGGCCCGGGGCGGCCATTCCGCAGAAACCAAGATCAATGAAATCGACGTCCGTCGTGCCCATTAGTCATGCGCATTTGCGAAATGAGGAATCCGCGTTCGAGAGGACGCACCCCGATTGGCATCGGGGCCCAGGAATCCGCTAATGTCTCACTCGTCGGAACGGCCCAACGGCCGCAAAGACAAACCCCGCTGACTGGGAATCAGGCCCGAAAGGATCTGATAGAGTCGGAACCGCCGGAA
>NZ_JBSGZD010000442.1:0-4501 GCF_053610825.1 Streptomyces sp. NPDC054863
GCCCCCATGGACCTCTACATCGAAGCCCCCGACGACCTCGGCGGCTACATCCGCATGTACGAAACAGCCGAACTCATCCGACGCGGCGCCCCCCTGTACCTGAAGTTCGGGCTGAGCCGCTCCCCGGGCATCTACCCCTACGGCGCCCAACTGCGCGACACCACGCTTGCCTCCGCCCGCGAACGGGTACGGCGTGGGCGGCTGGTGCTTGATCTGCTGGCCCGGCACGGGGCCGACGGCGGGATGTCGCCGCTGGGGTCGCGGCTGCCGGGTGCACTGCGGCGGTTCGCCGTGCCGGCCGACACGCCCACCACGCCCACCGACGCGGCCACCCGTACATCCGCCGACACACTCGCCGACACGCCTGCCGACGCAGTCGCCGTACCGGAAGGGAACTGACCCCATGCGCCACACCCGCATCCTGAGCAGCGCTGCCCTGGCAGCCCTGCTCGTCGTCTCGCTCACCGCCTGCGGCCAGGAGGCCAGGGGCGGCAGCCGCTACAAGGCCGACACGGGCAAGGGCGGCACGATCGGGCTCTCCATGCCGACCAAGGCGTCCGAGCGCTGGATCGCCGACGGCCAGAACATGGCCAAGCAGTTCGAGAATGCCGGGTACCAGACCGATCTGCAGTACGGCGACAACAAGGCCGAGAGCCAGATCGCCCAGATCGAGAACATGATCACCAAGGGACGCAAGCTCCTGGTCATCGCCGCGGTCGACGGCTCGGCACTCACCGAGGTCCTCCAGCGCGCGCACGACGCGGGCATCCCGGTGATCAGCTACGACCGGCTCATCCTGGGCTCCCCGTACGTCGACTACTACGCGTCCTTCGACAACGCGCGGGTCGGCGAGCTCCAAGGCAAGTACATCGTCGACAAACTGAAGCTGGGCGAGCCGTCGACGGAGGCGGCGAAGCGCGAGAAGCACTCGATCGAGCTGTTCGCGGGCTCCCCCGACGACAACAACACCAAGTACTTCTGGGGCGGCGCCCTCAAGGTCCTCCAGCCGTACCTGACGAGTGGTCAACTCGTGGTGCGCAGCGGGCAGAACAAGATGAATCAGGCGACAACCCTGGGCTGGGACGGCGGCACCGCGCAGAAGCGGATGGACGACCTGATCAGCAAGAACTACGGCGAGCAGCGGGTGGACGCGGTGCTCTCGCCGTACGACGGCATCTCGATCGGCATCATCTCCGCGCTGAAGAGCGCGGGTTACGGCTCCAAGGCACAGCCGCTGCCGGTCATCACCGGGCAGGACGCGGAACTGGCGTCGGTGAAGTCCATCATCGGCGGCGAGCAGACGCAGACCGTCTTCAAGGACACCCGGAAGCTGGCCGCGCAGGCGGTGGCGATGGGAGACGCCGCGCTGAACGGCAAGAAGCCGCAGGTCAACAACGTCACCGACTACAACAACGGCAAGAAGACCGTGCCGTCCTACCTGCTGAAGCCGGTGAACATCGACAAGTCGAACACCCAACTCCTCGTCGACGAGGGCTACTTCACCGCAGGGCAGCTCAAGTGACCGGCCCCGACGTCCTCCTGGACCCGCTCCCCTCCCTGGACCCGCGCCCCGTCCTGGAGATGCGCGGCATCACCAAGACCTTCCCTGGCGTCAAGGCGCTCTCCGACGTCAATCTGACCGTCCGCCCCGCCGAGATCCACGCGATCTGCGGGGAGAACGGCGCCGGGAAGTCGACGCTGATGAAGGTGCTGAGCGGGGTCCACCCGCACGGCTCGTACGACGGCGAGATCCTCTTCGAGGGCGAGCCGGTGGCGTTCAAGGACATCCGGGCCAGTGAGCAGCACGGCATCGTGATCATCCACCAGGAGCTGGCGCTCGTCCCCTATCTCTCCATCGCCGAGAACATCTTCCTCGGCAATGAACAGACCGGCGGCAGGCGCGGGTTCATCGACTGGAACGACACCCTGCACCGGGCGAGCGCCCTCCTCAAGCGGGTCGGGCTGCGCGAGAAGCCGCAGACTCCGGTCGCCGACATCGGCGTGGGCAAGCAGCAGCTGGTGGAGATCGCGAAGGCCCTCGCCAAGGAGGTGAAGCTCCTCATCCTCGACGAGCCGACGGCAGCCCTCAACGACGACGACAGCGCGAAGCTGCTCGACCTGATCCTGGAACTGCGCGAGCAGGGCATCGCCTGCATCATCATTTCGCACAAGCTCGGCGAGATCCGGCACATCGCGGACACGGTGACGGTGCTCCGCGACGGCCGCACCATCGAATCATTGACGGTACGTCAGACTCCTTCCTCCGCACCCGAGTTGTCGGAGGAGCAGATCATCCGTTCCATGGTCGGACGCGATCTGGACCACCGCTTCCCGGAGCGCAGTGCGTACGAGGGCGAGGACGCGGGCACGACCGCGCTCGCCGTCTCCGGCTGGACCGTCCGCCACCCGGTGGACCACCAGCGCAAGGTCGTCGACGACGTTTCCCTCACCGTCCGGCGGGGCGAGATCGTCGGCATCGCGGGCCTGATGGGCGCCGGCCGGACGGAGCTCGCGATGTCCGTCTTCGGGCGCAGCTACGGCCAGTACGTCGCCGGTACGGTCGAGGTCGGCGGCCGGGAGGTGAACGTCCGCACCGTTCCGGCGGCGATCGAGGCGGGCCTCGCGTACGTCACGGAGGACCGCAAGCAGTACGGCCTCAACCTCATCGACAACATCAACCGCAACATCTCCCTCGCCTCCCTGTCCGGGATGCGGCGGCGCGGCGTGGTCGACGAGCACCATGAACGCCAGGTCGCCGAGCGCTACCGCACCTCCATGAACATCAAGACCCCCACGGTCTTCGAGCAGGTCGGACGGCTCTCCGGCGGCAACCAGCAGAAGGTCGTCCTGAGCCGGTGGATCCACGCCGACCCCGATGTCCTGATCCTCGACGAACCGACGCGCGGGATCGACGTGGGCGCGAAGTTCGAGATCTACACGGTGATCGACAAGCTCGCCGCCGCGGGCAAGGCGGTGCTCTTCATCTCCTCCGAGCTGCCCGAACTCCTCGGCATGTGCGACCGGATCTACACCATGGCCGAAGGCAGGCTGACCGGCGAGGTCGCCCGCGCGGACGCCACCCAGGAATCGCTGATGCGCCACATGACGAGGACCCACTCATGACCGCGACGGCGCCCCTCTCATGACCACTACCGCGATCCGCTCATGACCATGACGGCGATCCGCTCATGACGACGACCATGACCCGAAGCTGAGGCCCCCATGACCACCGCCCCACCCCTCCGCAAGGACTCGCCCGCCGAGCCCCCGCCCGCGCGCCCGGCGGCCCTCACCGCGCTCCTCGACAGCATGCGGTCGAACATGCGCCAGTACGGCATGCTCGTCGCCCTGCTCTTCATCGTCGTCCTCTTCCAGATCTGGACCGACGGCACCCTGCTCCTCCCCAACAACGTCTCCAACCTGATCCAGCAGAACGGCTACATCCTCATACTGGCCATCGGCATGATGATCGTGATCATCGCCGGCCACATCGACCTCTCCGTCGGCTCACTGGTCGCCTTCGTCGGCGCGATGTCCGCCGTGATGATGGTCAACCACGACATGCCCTGGGTCCTGGCCCTGGTCCTCTCCCTCCTCATCGGGGCGGTCGCGGGCGCCTGGCAGGGATTCTTCATCGCCTATGTCGGCATCCCGTCCTTCATCGTGACCCTGGCCGGAATGCTGCTCTTCCGCGGCCTGACGCAGATCGTCCTCGAAGGGCAGTCCCTCGCTCCCTTCCCCGAGGGCTTCCAGAACATCGCCAAGGGCTTCATCCCCGAGATGGGCCCGTACACCCAGTACCACAACCCGACCCTGCTCCTCGGGCTGCTCGCCCTGGTGGTCCTGATCCTGCGCGAAGTCCGCGACCGCAAGCGCCAGTTGGCGTACGAACTCGAAGTCGTGCCGACCAGTCTCTGGGTCACCAAGTGCGTGGCGATCGCCGCCGCCGTCATCGCGTTCACCCTCACCCTGGCGAGCTTCCACGGCGTCCCCGTCGTCATGCTGATCATGTGCGTACTGCTGATCGGTCTGGGGTACGTGATGCGCAACGCGGTCGTCGGCCGTCACATCTACGCTCTCGGCGGCAACAAGGCGGCGGCGAAGCTGTCCGGCGTCAAGGACAAGCGCGTCACCTTCCTGGTCTTCGTGAACATGGGCGTCCTGGCCGCCCTCGCGGGCTGTGTCTACGCGGCCCGCCTGAACGCGGGCACCCCGCAGGCCGGCCTCAACTTCGAACTCGAAGCGATCGCCGCCTCGTTCATCGGCGGCGCGTCGATGAGCGGCGGCGTCGGCACGGTCATGGGTGCCGTCATCGGCGGCCTCGTCCTCGGCGTCCTCAACAACGGCATGTCCCTGGTCGGCATCGGCACCGACTACCAGCAGGTGATCAAGGGCCTGGTCCTGCTCGCCGCCGTCGGCTTCGACATCTGGAACAAGCGCAAGGCGGGTCGCTGACCCTCCGACCCGCGGCGCCTCTGGCCCTCTGGCCCTCTGATCACAC
>NZ_JBSGZD010000443.1:0-4471 GCF_053610825.1 Streptomyces sp. NPDC054863
CCGTAGGGGCGCGGGGCTCCGCCGCGTGGGCGCGCCCAGCCACGACGGAGCCGCAGATGAACGACGGCACCACTCGGCACCTTCCGGCGGAGCGCTCAGCGCAGCCCCGTCGGCCGCCGCAGCGCCGCCTGGATGAGCCGGTCCACCAGCTCCGCGTAGCCCACGCCGCTCTCCTGCCACATCCGCGGGTACATCGAGATCGGGGTGAAGCCCGGCATCGTGTTGATCTCGTTGATCACGAACTCGCCGTTGTCCTGGAGGAAGAAGTCCGCCCGGACCAGGCCCTCGCAGGCCGCCGCGTCGAACGCCGCGACCGCGAGCCGCTGGAGCTCCGCGGTCTGCTCGTCGCTCAGCGGCGCGGGGACGATCCCGGCCGCCGAGTCGATGTACTTGGCCTCGAAGTCGTAGAAGTCGTGGGCGGAGACCGGCGGGATCTCGGCGGGCACGCTCGCGCGCGGACCGTCCTCGAACTCCAGCACCCCGCACTCGATCTCGCGCCCGGTGAGCAGCGACTCGACGAGCACCTTCGGGTCGTGCCGCCGCGCCTCCTCGATCGCCTCGTCGAGGCCCGACAGGTCGCCCACCTTGGTGATGCCCATCGAGGAACCGCCGCGGGCGGGCTTCACGAAGAGCGGCCAGCCGTGCTCGCCCGCGAAGTCCACGATCTTCTTGCGGGCCGCCGAGGGGTCGTTGTCCCACTCCCGGGGGCGGATGACCTCGTACGGTCCGACCGGCAGGCCGAAGGAGGTGAAGACGCGCTTCATGTACTCCTTGTCCTGGCCGACGGCCGAGGAGAGCACGCCCGAGCCGACGTACGGGACGCCGGAGAGTTCCAGGAGGCCCTGGAGGGTGCCGTCCTCGCCGTAGGGGCCGTGCAGCATCGGGAAGACGACGTCGACCTCGCCCAGTGCCTTGGGCACCGAACCCGGCTCGCTGTAGACGACCTCGCGGTTGGCGGGATCGACGGACAGGACCACGGCGCCTTCGGTCGATTCCGCGAGCTGCTCCATGCTGGGCACCTTGCGGTCGGCGATCGCCATCCGGTCGGGTGCGTCGGCGGTCAGCACCCAACGCCCGTCCGTGGTGATGCCGATCGGCAGCACGTCGTACTTCTCACGGTCGATGGCCTGCATGATGGCGCCGGCGGTGACGATCGAAATGCCGTGTTCGGAGCTGCGACCGCCGAAGACGACGGCCACGCGCGGCTTGCGGGGCTCCTGGGCAGGGCTCTGGGGGAGGTTCTCGCTGCTCATATCGGCTTGAGGGTACCCGTTGTCCCCGCAGGTATCAGCGCTCGGGCTTGGCGCTGCGCGCCATGAGTTCCTTCACCGCGACCAGTGGCGGCTTGCCCTCGTGGACGATGCTCACCACCGTCTCGGTGATCGGCATCTCGACGCCGTGCCGCTGTGCCAGATCCAGTACGGATTCGCAGGACTTGACGCCCTCGGCGGTCTGCTTGGTGGCGGCGACGGCTTCCTGGAGGGTCATGCCGCGGCCCAGGTTCATGCCGAAGGTGTTGTTGCGCGACAGCGGCGACGAGCAGGTGGCGACCAGGTCGCCCATGCCCGCGAGACCGGCGAAGGTGTGCGCGTCGGCGCCCATCGCGAGGCCGAGCCTGGTGGTTTCGGCGAGACCGCGCGTGATGAGCGAGGCCTTGGTGTTGTCGCCGAGGCCCATGCCGTTGGCGATGCCGACGGCCAGCGCGATGACGTTCTTGACGGCGCCGCCCAGTTCCACACCGACCACGTCGGTCGTGGTGTACGGGCGGAAGTACGGGGTGTGGCACGCGGCCTGGAACCGTACGGCCGCTTCCTCGTCCCGGCAGGCGACGACCGCGGCGGCGGGGTGCCGGGCGGCGATCTCCTTCGAGAGGTTCGGTCCGCTGAGCACGGCGACGCGCTCGTCGGGCACCTTGGCGACCTCGGCGATGACCTCGCTCATCCGCTTCGCGGTGCCGAGTTCGACGCCCTTCATCAGGGAGACGAGGACGGAGTCGGCGGGCAGCAGGTCCTTCCAGCCGCTGAGGTTCTCGCGCAGCGTCTGCGAGGGGACGCACAGGACGACGAAGTCCGCACCCTCGGCGGCCCGTGCCGCGTCGGCGGTGGCCGTGATGCCCGCGGGGAGTTCGACTCCCGGCAGGTATTCGGGGTTCCTGCGGGTGGAATTGATGACGTCCGCGCGGGCGGCGTTGCGGCCCCAGAGGGCCACCTCGCAGCCCGCGTCGGCGAGCACCATGCCGAAGGCGGTCCCCCAGGAGCCATTGCCGAAGACGGCGACCCGTGTCACTTCTCGTTCTCCCCAGTCCTCGCCTGCGTCGGGTTCGGCTGCTTCGCCTGCGCCCGCTTCGCCTTCTGTGCCGCGGCCCTGCGCCGCTGCTCGGCCCGCGCCCTGCGGTGGTCGTACACCTCGGCGGGCACCGGCTCCTGCCGTACCTCCGCGAGGAGTTCGGTGATGGCGGCCATGATGACCTCGGTCACCTCGCGCAGCACGTCCGGCGTGGGTTCCAAGCCGTAGAACCGCTCCAGGTCCACGGGCGGTCCGGCCTGCACCTGGAGGGTCTTGCGCGGGAAGAAGTGGGTCTTCTTGCCCTTCGCGTACGGAGGCATGGCGAGGTTCGCGCCCCACTGGGCGACCGGGACGACGGGCACCTTGGTCTCCAGCGCGACGCGGGCGGCCCCGGTCTTGCCGGCCATCGGCCACATGTCGGGGTCGCGGGTGAGGGTGCCCTCCGGGTAGAACGCGACGCACTCGCCGCGCTCGATGGCCGCGATGGCGGCGCGGAAGGCGGTCATCGCGTCGGTGGTCTCGCGGTAGACCGGGATCTGGCCGGTCCCGCGCAGCATCATGCCGACGAACGGGGTCTTGAAGAGCCCCGCCTTGGCGAGGAAGCGCGGCACCCGGCCGGTGTTGTACTGCCAGTGCGCGTACGACAGCGGATCCACGTAGGAGTTGTGGTTCACGGCGGTGATGAAACCGCCGTCCGCCGGAATGTGCTCCATTCCGCGCCAGTCCCGCTTGAACAGAACAAGCAGCGGGGGTTTGGCGATGACCGCGGCCAGGCGGTACCAGAAGCCGATTCTGCGGCGGGACACTCGGGACACCTTCCTCTAGGACCCTGGCCACTGCACCCCGTGTGCACCTGTGCGCCCTGATCAGGCGGACAAGTGTCGCCCCGGGTCCCTCGTCTGTCGAGAACACCGTACGCCCCGGCCCGGGGACCGGGCCTCTCGGTTGTCGGGACCTCGGGCGACAATGGGCCCGTTCCCCTCCCGCTCACGTGACGAAGACGCACCGGCCGCGCCCGGACGGAGGCCCGCAACTGAACCCGCCCCGGACCCCTTCGTGGTCCCTGGTCGTCCCGCTGAAGCCCTTGGCACGGGCGAAAAGCAGGCTCGCCTCCGCAGTTCCCGACGCACTGAGGCCCTCTCTCGCCCTGGCGTTCGCACAGGACACCGTGGCCGCGGCGCTGGCCTGTGCGGCGGTACGGGATGTGGTGGTCGTCACGGACGACGCCGCGGCCGGTGCCGCACTGGCCGAGTTGGGGGCGCGCATCGTCCCCGACGCTCCGGCGGCGGGCCTCAACGCGGCGCTGGCGTACGGAGCACGGTCGCTGCGGGCGGCCGGGTCCCGCACGGCGGTCGCCGCCCTGAACGCCGATCTGCCCGCGCTGCGCCCCGCCGAATTGCAGCGGGTGCTGAGCCGTGCGGCAGAATTTCCGCGTTCATTTCTGACGGATGCGGCGGGAATCGGAACTACATTCCTTTCCGCTGCGCCAGAAGTGGAATTGAGGCCCTCGTTCGGGGGACCTTCACGTATGCGGCACATCCTTTCCGGCGCGGAGGAGCTGCTGCTGGAATTGGTGGATTCGGTGCGGCAGGACGTGGATACGGGGGACGACCTGCACACCGCGTTCGCCCTGGGGGCCGGTCCGCACACGGCTGCGCTGCGCGCCGCCCTGCCCGCGGGTTTCGCCGGCTGCGTACGCCAGCCACAGCTGTAGGCCGGGTGCGGCGGATACGCTGACGGCTATGCAGGCGACCGCGTACACGTACGACTCCGAGACCCGCAGCGGCAGTGTGCTGCTCGACGACGGCACCCCGGTGCCCTTCGACGCGGCGGCCTTCGACGCGGGCGGGCTGCGGCTGCTGCGCGCGGGGCAGCGCGTACGGATCGAGACGGCCGACGGGGGCAAGGACGCCCGGATCACCCTGGTGACTCTCCAGACGTTCTGAGAGGGGCCGCTGGGGCCTCTGAGCCCCCTGTGGCGCCAGGTTCCCGTCCCGTACGGGCACAGGCCCTCCCCGTCCCTGTGGCACCCGCTCCCCGTCCCGGCCACGGACCGCCACCACAGAACACCTCCGGAACGCACCGCGGGCCGGGCTCCCCGGAGGGAGCCCGGCCCGGCGTGTGAGTACCGCGCTGCCGTGAACTACTTCTTCTTGGCGGTGGTCTTCTTCGCGGTGGTCTTGCG
>NZ_JBSGZD010000444.1:0-4462 GCF_053610825.1 Streptomyces sp. NPDC054863
ACCTCTGAGGTGCCGGGCCCCTCCTCCGTACGTACGGGATCAGGCCAGGCGGCGCTGGATCTCCGCGACGACCGTGTCCAGGGCGACCGGCTCCTGCTCGCCGGACTCCATGTCCTTGAGCTGGACCTGACCCTCGGCGAGGTCGCGCTCACCGGCGACGACGACATAGCGGGCGCCGCTGCGGTTGGCGTTCTTCATGGCACCCTTGAGGCCCTTGCCGCCGAACGAGAAGTCCGTGGCGACCCCGGCCTTCCGCAACTCGGTGACCTTGGCGAACAGCACCCGGCGGGCCTCCTCGCCGAGCGGCACCGCGTACACGGCCGTCGACGACGGGATGTCGAGGACGATGCCCTCGGCCTCCAGCGCGAGCACCGTGCGGTCGACGCCCAGCGCCCAGCCGACGGACGGCAGCGCGGGGCCGCCGATCATCTCGGACAGGCCGTCGTAACGGCCTCCGCCGCCCACCGCGGACTGCGAGCCGAGACCGTCGTGGACGAACTCGAAGGTGGTGCGGGTGTAGTAGTCCAGGCCGCGGACCAGCTTCTCGTCGTCCTCGAAGGCGACGCCCGCAGCGGTGACCAGCGCGCGCACCTCCTCGTGGTACGCCTTGCACGCGTCGCACAGGTAGTCGCGCAGCGCCGGGGCGCCGACCAGCTGCTTCTGCACGTCCGCACGCTTGTCGTCGAGGACGCGCAACGGGTTGATCTCGGCGCGGCGGACCGTCTCCGCGTCGAGGTCGAGGCCGCGCAGGAAGGCCTGGAGGGCCTCCCGGTAGACGGGGCGGCACTCCTTGTCGCCGAGCGAGTTCAGCAGGATGCGGAAGTCGCGCAGCCCCAGCGAGCGGTACGCCTGGTCGGCCAGGATGATCATCTCGGCGTCGAGCGCCGGGTCCTCGGCTCCGATGGCTTCGGCGCCGACCTGCGAGAAGTGGCGGTAGCGGCCCTTCTGCGGGCGCTCGTAGCGGTAGTACGAGCCGGAGTACCAGAGCTTGACGGGCAGATTGCCGGCCTTGTGGAGGTTGGCCTCCAGCGCGGCGCGCAGCACGGATGCGGTGCCCTCGGGGCGCAGCGCGAGCTCGCTTCCGCCCTTCGTGGTGAGGGTGTACATCTCCTTGGTCACGATGTCGGTGGACTCGCCGACGCCGCGGGCGAACAGCTCGACGTTCTCGAAGCCGGGGGTCTCGATGTAGCCGTAGCCGGAGTTCCGCAGCGGCGCCGCGATGGCCTCGCGCACGGCGAGATACGTCGCGGAGACGGGCGGAAGCAGGTCGTACGTGCCCTTGGGGGCCTGAAAGGTACTCACGGGAGGTAGGTCACATTCCTCGTCGAGGGGCGGGCGCGGCGTCCAGGTCCCGCAGGTACGGGTTGGTCGCGCGCTCCTGGCCGATGGTCGTCTGGGGGCCGTGCCCGGACAGCACCACGGTCGAGTCCTGAAGCGGCAGGCACACACGGGCCAGCGATTTCAGGAGGTCTGCGTGGGAGCCGCCGGGGAAGTCGGTGCGTCCGACGGAGCCGGCGAACAGCAGGTCGCCCGAGAAGAGGATCTGCGGAATGTCCGCGGCCTCGGGCAGCTTGAAGGTCACCGACCCCTTGGTATGGCCGGGCGCATGCGACACGGACAGGTCCAGACCGGCGAGCACCAGCTCGGCCCCGTCGTACAGCTCCTTGACGTCGTCCGGTTCGCCCACCGTCAGCTCGCCCATGAGCTGAGCACCCAGGGAGCGGCCGAGGGCCTTCTCCGGGTCGCTCATCATGAAGCGGTCCTCGGGGTGGATCCACGCGGGTACGTTCTTGGCCCCGCACACCGGGACGACCGAGGCGACGTGGTCGATGTGGCCGTGGGTGAGCACGACGGCGACGGGCTTCAGCCGATGCTTCTTCAGCGTCTCCTCGACACCCTGGGTGGCCTGGTGGCCCGGGTCGATGATGACGCACTCCTCGCCTGCGGCGGGGGCGACCAGATAGCAATTGGTCCCCCAGGCCCCGGCGGGGAACCCGGCAATAAGCACGATCGTCCTCTGTGTGGTCGTCCAGCGGGGATTGCAGTATGGATTTGCAATGGATCAGAGCCTACCGGCGCTCTTCCCCCCACAGCTAACCCATATACGGTACGGGCTAGCTCGGGCCCGGCCGGACAGGAGTCCGGCACCAGTCGACACGTACGAGGAGAACACCCGGTGGTCACCAGCGATCAGCGGCGGCGGCAGCTCGCCAGGGAGAAGTTCGAGCGCCAGCAGCAGCGCCGTGCCGAGAAGCAGCGCAAGGCCAGGCGGCGTACGGCGGTGATCGGCGCGGCACTGGCCGTGGTCGTGGCGGCGGGCGCGACGGCGTACGCGACGGGCGTCTTCGACAGCAAGGGCAAGGACGGCGGCAAGTCCGTGGCCGACGCCCCGAACCCGTCGGACTCCCCGAAGAAGGCCGCCGACCCGTGCAGGAAGCCCGCGCCGGGCGAGGTCGCGAAGCTCTCCTTCAAGGAGGAGCCGAAGCTCGACATCGACAAGTCGGCAAAGTACGCGATGAAGCTGCAGACCACCTGTGGCGACGTCGACCTGGCGCTGGACGCGAAGAACGCGCCGCGCACGGTGAACTCGTTCAACTTCCTTGCCGGGAAGGGGTACTTCGACCACACCAAGTGCCACCGCCTCACCACCCAGGGCATCTACGTCCTGCAGTGCGGCGACCCCACGGCGGCCGGCAGCGGCACCCCCGGGTACAAGCTCCCCGACGAGAACCTGAAGGACCCGAAGGTCAAGGGCGGTACGTACCCGGCGGGCACGGTCGCGATGGCCAACGCGGGCCCGGGCACCGGCGGCAGCCAGTTCTTCCTGGTCTACAAGGACAGCCCGCTGCCCGCGAACTACACGCCTTTCGGCACCATCGAGGGTGGTCTGGACGTGCTGGAGAAGATCGCTGGTGCGGGTGAGTCCAGTGGGCAGGGCGACGGGGCCCCGAACGCCACCGTGGTCATCGACAAGGCGACCGTGACCAAGTAGACCCACAGTCAAACCGGGATGTGCGGGATGCGGACAGCCGCCCTGCGCGTCGCCTATGTTGGCGGTGTGCAGGGCGTCTTCGGCCCCGCGATCAGACTGTGGACGATGAAACTGTGGACGATGCCCGGGGGCCACGAACCCTCGCAGGCATCATGTGGAGGAGGCGCTGTGAGCAGCGACCCGTGGGGCCGTGTCGACGAGACGGGCACCGTGTACGTGCGTACGGCCGAGGGCGAGAAGGTCGTCGGATCCTGGCAGGCGGGCTCTCCCGAGGAGGCCCTGGCCTACTTCGAGCGCAAGTACGAGGGCTTGGTGGTCGAGATCGGCCTCCTCGAAAAGCGGGTGAAGACCACCGACCTGTCGGCGAAGGACGCCCAGACCGCGATCGACCACCTGCGTACGCAGGTCGACGAGCACCACGCGGTGGGTGACCTGGACGCGCTGGGCAAGCGGCTCGACGCCCTCGTGACGACGGTCGAGAAGCGCCGCGAGGAGCGCAAGGCGGAGAAGGCCAAGCAGACCGACGAGGCGAAGGTCTCGAAGGAGAAGCTGGTCACCGAGGCCGAGGAGCTGGCGCAGAGCGACCAGTGGCGTTCGGCCGGCGAGCGGCTGCGGGCGCTGGTGGACATCTGGAAGGGTCTCCCCCGGCTGGACCGCAAGGCGGACGACGAGCTCTGGCACCGCTTCTCGCACGCCCGCTCGGCGTTCTCCAAGCGCCGCAAGGCGCACTTCGCCTCACTGGACGCGCAGCGCGAGGAGGCCCGCAAGGCCAAGGAGAAGCTGGTCACCGAGGCCGAGTCGCTGTCGAAGTCGACCGACTGGGGCGGCACGGCGGCGCGTTACCGCGACCTGATGACGGAGTGGAAGGCGGCGGGCCGCGCCCAGCGCGAGTTCGAGGACGACCTGTGGAACCGCTTCCGCGGCGCCCAGGACGTCTTCTTCGCGGCGCGCGGTGAGACCTTCGCCGAGCGGGACGCGGAGCAGGGCGAGAACCTCAAGCTGAAGGAGGAACTCGCCGCCGAGGCCGAGAAGCTGGTGCCGGTGAAGGACCTGAAGAGCGCGCGCGCCGCGTTCCGGGCCCTCAACGAGCGCTGGGAGGCCATCGGTCATGTGCCGCGCGACGCCCGTCCGAAGGTCGAGGGCCGGATGCAGGCCGTCGAGCGCGTGCTCCAGGAGTCCGAGGAGAACGAGTGGAAGCGGACGAACCCGGAGGCGCGTGCGCGTGCCGCGGGTCTGACCGGCCAGCTCCAGGACGCCGTCGAGAAGCTCCAGAAGCAGATCGACACGGCACGCACCGCGGGCAACAACGCGAAGGCGGACAAGCTCGCACGTGAGCTGGAGGGCCGTCAGGCGCTGCTCGACCAGGCGATGAAGGGCCTGGAGGAGTTCGGCGGCTGATCGCCGGTTGTTCACGTACGGGAGCCGATGGGCCTCCCGTACGTACGAGATGGTCCCCGGACTTCTTCAAGT
>NZ_JBSGZD010000445.1:0-4430 GCF_053610825.1 Streptomyces sp. NPDC054863
CTCTCCCTCTCGACGTCCGCGCGCCCCTTCGGCTCACTCGCCGGGATCCGCAAGGGCGTGCCTCTTTGGCCCGTTCACAGGGCCACACGTCCCTTCGGCTCACTCGCCGGGCTCGTCAGGGCGTGCCCCTTCGGCTCGTCCACCGGGCCCCGTCCTCCGGCCGGGCCGTCCGGTTCCACCCGACACTGAACATTCCGCACCGCGACACATCCCGCCCCGCGACCCCCTGGGAGCCCCTCATGTACGCGTCCGTCCGCGACGAACTCCGTGCCACCCTCGACGAGATCCGCGAGGCCGGGCTCTTCAAGCCCGAGCGCGTCATCAGCAGCCCGCAGAGCGCCACCGTGGGCGTCACCGCCGACGGACAGGCCGCGGACGTCCTCAACTTCTGCGCCAACAACTACCTCGGCCTCGCCGACCACCCCGAGGTCGTCGCCGCCGCCAAGGACGCCCTGGACCGCTGGGGCTACGGCATGGCGTCCGTCCGCTTCATCTGCGGCACCCAGGAGATCCACAAGGAGCTGGAGGCCCGCCTCTCGGCCTTCCTCGGCCAGGAGGACACGATCCTCTACTCCTCCTGCTTCGACGCCAACGGCGGCGTCTTCGAGACCCTCCTCGGCCCCGAGGACGCGGTCATCTCCGACGCCCTCAACCACGCCAGCATCATCGACGGCATCCGCCTCTCCAAGGCCCGCCGCCACCGCTACGCCAACCGCGACCTCGCCGACCTGGAGAAGCAGCTCCAGGACACCCAGGACGCCCGCCGCCGCCTCATCGTCACCGACGGCGTGTTCTCCATGGACGGCTACGTCGCCCCGCTCGCCGAGATCTGCGACCTCGCCGACCGCTACGACGCCATGGTCATGGTCGACGACTCGCACGCGGTGGGCTTCGTCGGCGCCGGCGGCCGGGGCACCCCGGAACTGCACGGCGTGATGGACCGCGTCGACATCATCACCGGCACCCTCGGCAAGGCCCTCGGCGGCGCCTCGGGCGGCTACGTCGCGGCCCGCGCCGAGATCGTCGCCCTGCTGCGCCAGCGCTCGCGCCCGTACCTCTTCTCCAACTCCCTCGCCCCGGTGATCGCCGCCGCCTCCCTCAAGGTCATCGACCTGCTGGAGTCCGCCGGTGACCTGCGCGACAAGCTCGCCGCCAACACCGAGCTGTTCCGTACGAAGATGACCGAGGCGGGCTTCGACATCCTGCCCGGCGACCACGCCATCGCCCCCGTCATGATCGGCGACGCCGCCGAGGCGGGCCGCATGGCGGAGCTGCTGCTGGAGCGCGGCGTGTACGTCATCGGCTTCTCGTACCCGGTCGTCCCGATGGGCAAGGCGCGCATCCGCGTCCAGCTGTCCGCAGCGCACTCCACCGCCGACGTCGAGAAGGCGATTGCGGCGTTCGTCGACGCTCGGGCGACACTGGCTGGGTGATCGACCCCAGACGGCTTCGCATCCTGAGGGCCGTGGCGGACCACCGTACGGTGACCGCCGCGGCCTCCGCGCTGTACCTGACCCCCTCCGCCGTGTCCCAGCAGCTCAACGCGCTGGAGCAGGAGACCGGGCACGCCCTGCTGATCCGTACGGGCAAGGGGGTGGAGCTCACCGCAGCGGGCGAGATCCTGCTGACCCACACCCACGCCGTCCTCGCCCAGCTGGAGCGCGCCGAGGCGGAACTCGCGGACTACGCGGGCGGCGTCGCGGGCGAGGTCATGGTCGCCTCCTTCGCCACCGGCATCGCCGAGGTCGTCGCCCCAGCCGTCGGCCGCCTCGCCACCGGGCACCCCGGCATCATGATGCGCGTGTGGGACGCCGAGGGTGACGAGAGCCTGCCGCTGGTCCTGGGCGGCAAGGCGGACGTGGCGGTCGCCGTCGAGTACCGGGGCGCACCCCGCGAGGACGACCTGCGCCTCGCCCGCGTACCGCTGTACGCGGAACCCTTCGACGCCGTGCTGCCCGCCGGGCACCCCCTGTGCGACGAGGGAAGAGTGGCGCTGTCGGGGCTCGCCGACAGCGACTGGATCGGGCCCTACCCCGGCAATCCATGTCATGACATGGTCCTGCTCGCCTGCGAGCTCGCGGGCTTCCAGCCGCGCCTCAAGCACTCCTCCGACGACTTCCGCGCAGTGGTCGCGCTCGCGGGCGCGGGGGCGGGGGTCGCACTCGTCCCGCGTTCCGCCCTGCGCGGCATGGAGCTGAAGGACGCCGTCGTACGCCCCGTGGAAGGGCCCGCCGCCACCCGCAGGGTGTTCGCCGCCGTGCGCCGCGGTGCGGAGGACCATCCGCTGATCCGGCCGGTGCTCGACGCCCTCGTCGCCTCAGCGGGTGGTCTCTCCACCGGATGAAGGGGCGTCAACCTCCGTGCGCGGCAGGCCCGTGGGGGCGGATTCCGGAAATTATTTGACCGCAAGTCCGGTTGAGGTTTTAGCGTTCAGTGTGTTCCCCGCGCCGGACAGGCCGACGGGACGTCGAACGTCGGACCAGCTGATTCCGGAGGCACCTCCCGTGGACATGGAAGTCACCGCGTGGACATCGATGCACAGCGTGATGACCGCGCAAGACGACAAGCGCCCCTTCTCCAGGGCGACCCTGCGGAGGATCGCCTCCTTCGCCAAGCCGCACCGCAGGCAGATCTACCAGTTCCTGCTGCTCAGCGTCATCACCGCACTTCTCGCGGTCGCCACCCCCGTCCTCGCGGGCCGTGTCGTGGACGCGATCGTCAAGGGCGACGACACGGGCACGGTCACCCGGCTCGCCCTGCTCATCGCACTGATCGCCGTCGCCGAGGCGGGCCTCGGCCTGCTGACCCGGTGGCTGTCGTCGACCCTCGGTGAAGGGCTGATCCTCGACCTCCGTACGGCGGTCTTCGACCACGTGCAGCGGATGCCGGTCGCCTTCTTCACCCGCACCCGCACCGGCGCCCTCGTCAGCCGCCTCAACAACGACGTCATCGGCGCCCAGCGGGCCTTCAGCAACACCCTCTCCGGGGTCGTCTCCAACCTCGTCACCCTGCTGCTGACGCTCGGCGTGATGCTGAGCATCTCCTGGCAGATCACCCTCCTCGCCCTCGTCCTGCTGCCGGTGTTCGTCGTCCCGGCCCGGCGGATGGGCTCCCGGATGGCCCGGCTGCAGCGGGAGGCGGCCGGGCACAACGCCACCATGGGCACCCAGATGACGGAGCGCTTCTCCGCCCCCGGCGCCACCCTCATCAAGCTCTTCGGCAGGCCTTCGGACGAGTCCAGGGAATTCGCCGCAAGGGCCCGCCGGGTCCGCGACATCGGCGTCCGTACCGCCATGGTGCAGTCCACCTTCATCACGGCCCTCACCCTCGTCTCCGCGCTGGCGCTGGCGCTGGTCTACGGACTCGGCGGCTTCTACGCACTGCGCGGCAGCCTCGAACCCGGTGCCGTCGTCGCCCTGGCCCTGCTCCTCACCCGCCTCTACGCCCCGCTGACCGCCCTCGCAGGGGCCCGGGTCGAGGTCATGAGCGCCCTGGTCAGCTTCGAGCGGGTCTTCGAGATCCTCGACCTGAAGCCGCTGATCGCCGAGAAGCCGGACGCCCGCACGGTCCCGGACGGTCCTGTCTCCGTGGAGTTCGACGGCGTCACCTTCGGCTACCCCTCTGCCGACAAGGTCTCCCTGGCCTCTCTTGAGGACGTGGCGGTCCTCGACAACCGCGGCGGCACCGACGTCCTGCACGACGTGTCCTTCCGCGCCGAACCCGGCCGCATGATCGCGCTCGTCGGTTCGTCCGGCGCGGGCAAGTCCACCATCGCGCAGCTCCTGCCGCGGCTGTACGACGCCGACGAGGGCGCGGTACGCATCGGCGGCGTCGACGTACGCGACCTGAGCGCCGACTCCATCCGCCGCACCCTCGGAATGGTCACCCAGGACGGCCACCTCTTCCACGAGTCCGTACGCGCCAACCTGCTGCTCGCCCGTCCCGAAGCGACCGAGGACGACATCTGGGACGCGCTGCGCCGCTCCCGTCTCGACGGGCTCGTGGCCTCCCTGCCCGACGGGCTCGACACCGTGGTGGGGGAGCGCGGCTACCGGCTCTCCGGCGGCGAACGCCAGCGCCTCACCATCGCCAGGCTGCTGCTCGCCCAGCAGCGCGTCGTCATCCTCGACGAGGCGACCGCACACCTCGACTCCACTTCCGAGGCGGCCGTCCAGGAGGCGCTCGCCGAGGCCCTGGAGGGGCGTACCGCCGTGGTCATCGCCCACCGGCTGTCGACCGTACGGGCCGCCGACCAGATCCTCGTCGTCGAGGAAGGGCGGATCGTCGAACGCGGCACCCACACCGAACTGCTGGCCGCAGGCGGACGGTACGAGCAGCTCTACCGCACGCAGTTCGAGAGGCCGGGGGCGGAGGGCGCGCACCCCGTCCGGTGACCGAAGGGGGCGCGGCCCGGAGCGACTGCTCCGGGC
>NZ_JBSGZD010000446.1:0-4357 GCF_053610825.1 Streptomyces sp. NPDC054863
CTCACGCCTTCCGGCGCCGTCCGACCAGACCGGCGGCCACGTCCGCCACCAGGAACCCGATCAGGGTGACGCCCAGCACGGGCAACGCCCAGCCGAGTGCGGCCACCAGGGGAACGCCCACGATGAGGACGGGCAGCGGCAGCCGCCGCCAGGTCCCCCTCACCGGGGGCCTCCCCAGGGCAGCCCTACGGTCCTCACGGGTGGGCCTGCGCTGCCACCACATGCGGTAGCCCCAGACCGTCAGGAGAATCAGCCCGATCGCCACGAGCACGAGCACGATCTGGTTGAGGAGGCCGAACAGCACACCCATGTGGCCCTGTACGCCGAGCTTGCTGAGCTTGGCCGTCAGGGGGTGGTCGGCCCATCGGGTGCGCGAGGTGACTTCGCCCGTGGCGGTGTCGACGGCGACCTTGTCGTAGTGGACCGGCCAGACGTTGTCGTTCTGCGCCACCACCCAGGCGCTGGACGCGTCGGCGGGAGGGGTGAGGGTGACGGTTCCGCCGAGGTCTGCCTTACGGGCCACCGCGAGGGCCGTGTCGAAGTCGGCCGGGTCCGCTGCGGCGCTCTGCCCGGCGCCCCCGTGCCCGGCGTGCTCGGCGTGCGCCCCGGCTCCGTCCGCAGACGGGGCCGGGGCGCTCGGCAGACGCGGATCCAGCTTCGGGGCGCTTCCCTTGACCACGTCGAGGAACTGACCGAACCGCTCGCCCGCGTACTGGGACCAGGTCAGCCCGGTGGCACTGAGGAAGAACAGCCCCAGTGCGAGCCACACCCCGGCCGCCGCGTGCCAACTGCGGGTACGCCGCACCCCACGGGCGGAACGGTCGGGCAGCAGGACTCCCCGTACGGTGCTCGCCCGCTGCCCCCTGCTGCGGCTGAACCACAGGACGAGACCGCCGGCGGCGATCACCCACAGCCAGCTCGCGGCGACCTCGGAGTAGAGCCGCCCCGTCTCACCCAGGTGCAGATTGCGGTGCAGGTCGTCCAGCCAGGTGGTCAGGGGCGTCGACCCGGACCACGTGGTCAGCGCGCCCTGGACCTTGGCGGTGTAGGGGTCCACGAAGACGGTGCGCTGCTTGTCGCCCAGTTCGGGCACGGACAGCACCACGCGGGTGGTGTCCTCGGGCTCGGGCGGGGTGATCACGGAGGCCAGGGTGCCCTCCGGATGTGCGGCGCGGGCGGCGGCTATCTGCTCCGCCAGCGGACGCGGCTGGTCGCCCACCTGCTCGACACGCAGCTGCTCCCCGTAGACCAGCTGGTCGAGCTGTGGGGTGAAGGCGTAGACGAGACCGGTGAGGGCGGCCACGAGAAGGAAGGGGGCGACGAACACACCGGCGTAGAAGTGCAACCGGGCCAGCAGTGCCCGTACGCCCTGCCAGGAGCGCCCGGGTGGTGGCGGGTCGACCGCTGCGGAAGGGGCTGTCGGTGGTGCGTTTTCCGTTGTGGAAGACATGCGTGATTCCTCAATGGGAGCGCACGCGGAACCTCGGTACGCGCGTGCGGAGAAGCCGATGAGTGAGGGAGCCGCCCTGGTGGGCGGGTGTCGTGATCGCGTGACGAGCGATCAGGCGGACATCACTCGGGGAGGACCTCTCCGCGGGCGGGAGCGGGCGAGAAGGGCGCCGAAGAGCACGCGGCCGGTCGTGGACGGCGGCGGCGGTGGCAGCTCCGGGAGCACCGGCGGTGCGGTCGGGACGGCGGCGGGGAGGAAGCGTGGCAGAGCCAGGGCGGCCGACCGGTGAAGGACCCGCTCCCCGTGGATGACGCACAGGGCCGTCCCCAGTGTGGCCAGGGCGTGCGCGGCCGTCATCGCCGTGCCCATCGCGTGCCCTGCGCCGGGGGCGACCATCTCGGCGGCCCCCGTGCCCGCATGCCCGCCGGCCATGGCGTGGTGCATGGCATGGCTGCCGTCCGCCGGGGACGGCGGACGGCCGTCGGGGCTCCGCATGGTCAAGTGGTGGAAGGCGAGGTGCAGTGCGAACTGGGTCCCGCCGAGAATCAGCGTGACGACGTCGAAGCGGTACCGGCGGTTGCCGAAGAGGACCGTTCCCAGGAGGGCCAACGCGGCGAAGAGCATCCCGAGCGGGCCCGGGCCGGGGAGACTGCCACCGGCGGCGACATGGCTGAGCGCGCCCAGCGACAGGCATGCGGAAGCGCAGAGCAGCCCGCCTCGGGCCCGCCTCTGCCAGCTCCCCCGTCTGTGCACCGCCACAAGATATCCACCGCTTGCCCGGCTGCCGACCCGCCGGGCAACAGTTCATTCTTCAACCGGCCACTACGAAGCGGCCTGCCGGAGCGTCAAGGACCGTACAGGCACAGGGCGTTGCCCGAGGGGGGACGACGGACGCCACGACCGGACCGACGCGCGTCCCACTGCCAGTGGGACGCATCACAGGAAGGACTCAAGGGACAGAAGGAGCGTTACGGGCACGGGGTACGGATTGCCTGGCCGAATTACCGGGCCGGATCGGACCGGCACCTGACGTCTCGCACGCCCCGTCGGACCGGCGCTACCGGGTGGCCGGGGCCGCGCCGGCGGGGGGTGTGTCGCGCAGGCCCATGCGCAGGTGCTCGACGTGGAAGAGGGCCTGGTCCAGGAGCTGGGCGACGTGGTGGTCGTAGAGGGAGTAGACGATCGAGCGCCCCTGGCGCTCTCCCGCGACCAGGCCCAGGTTGCGCAGCAGGCGCAGTTGGTGGGAGCAGGCCGAGGGCTCCATCTCCACGGCTTCGGCGAGTACGGCGACCGCGCACGGGCCCTCCTGGAGGCGGGCGAGGATGCGCAGCCGGGACGGGGTGGCCAGCGCCTGGAAGGCGGCAGCGACATCTGCGGTCCCGACCGCGTCGAGACGCTCGCGGGTGGTGGCGCGGTGTCCGCCGTCGTGTTCGTGGCCCATGCCGTCATCCTACTGAGCCGTAATACCTGAAGACCTGTTCATGTGTTCCGGTATGGTGGTGTGGTGCCGAGGGACGCCACGGTCCCTGGCCGCGCTGTCCTGCCCGTCTCCCGGAAGGCGTCCTCACCGTGAGTACCCACCACGCGCACCATCACGGCCACGACTCCGCGACCGGGCACGAAGAGGGCCCTTCGCACGACCACGGTCATGACCACCGCGCTGCGGGTTCGCGCTGGTCGCGGCTGCGGCACGAGGTCGCGCACCTGGTGACTCCGCACAGCCACGAAGCGGCCGACAGGGTCGACTCCGCGATGGAGACGTCCAAGGAGGGCATGCGCACCCTGTGGCTGTCGCTCGGCATCCTGGGGGTGACCACTGTCGTCCAGGCGGTGGTGGTGGCCCTGTCGGGGTCGGTGGCGCTGCTGGGCGACACCATCCACAACGCCGCCGACGCGCTGACCGCCGTCCCGCTGGGCATCGCGTTCGTCCTCGGGCGGCGGGCCGCGAACCGCCGCTACACCTACGGGTACGGCCGCGCCGAGGACCTCGCCGGCATCGTCATCGTGCTCACCATCGCCGCCTCCTCCGCCCTGGCCGCGTACACCGCCTTCGACCGGCTGCTCAACCCGCGGGACATCACCCACCTGTGGGCGGTGTCCGCCGCCGCCCTGGTGGGGTTCATCGGCAACGAGTGGGTGGCCCGCTACCGCATCCGCACCGGCCGCAGGATCGGCTCCGCCGCCCTGGTCGCCGACGGCCTCCACGCCCGCACCGACGGCTTCACCTCCCTCGCCGTCCTCCTCGGCGCAGGGGGCGCGGCCCTCGGCTGGAGGTACGCAGACCCGGTCGTGGGCCTGCTCATCACCCTCGCCATCCTCGCCGTGCTGCGCAATGCGGCCCGGGAGGTCTACCGACGGCTGATGGACTCCGTCGACCCCGCCCTCGTCGACAGGGCCGAGCACGCCCTCCGCGGCGTGCAGGGCGTGCACGGACTGGGACAGGTGCGGATGCGGTGGATCGGCCACGCCCTGCGCGCCGAGGCCGACATCGTCGTCGATCCGCAACTGACCGTCGTACAGGCCCACGAGCTCGCCGTCGCCGCCGAACACGCGCTGATCCACGCCGTCCCCCGGCTCACCGCAGCGACCGTGCACACCGACCACACCCACAGCGCCGCCCAACACGCGGCCCTCGCGCACCACGGAGCGGGCTGACCGCGGTCGTGACAGCGCGACGGACGGGCTTCAGGACGAAGAGGCGATGACTGCCTCGATCCGCACGTCCCGCATGTACCGCGTCCACCGGCTGGTGGACGCGGTACCGCCGCGTGCCGTACGGGCCGGACCCGTCGCCGTGGTCCGCACCGGCCATCTCCCTCGCCGCACACCATGTGGTCCGTGTCCTACGGAGGCGGGGCGCCGCGGGGGCCCCACCCCCCCCCGACAGCCCCGGCGGTTGCCGGTAGT
>NZ_JBSGZD010000447.1:0-4297 GCF_053610825.1 Streptomyces sp. NPDC054863
GGGTGGAGGTGCCGCGTGGCGCCGTCGGTGGTTCTGCGGCGCCTCGCGGCCGGTCGCGCGGTTCCCCGCACCCCCGGAGGGGCACTGCCGGACCCCGTCGGACCTCCCCGCCCCCGCACCCCGGCGACTCAGAGCTTCGTACCCGCGAGGAGTTTCGTCAGCGGGCCGTGGCTGTGCTGTTCGACCTTGCGGCCGACGGCGTAGGAGACGGCGCCGACGGCAACCACTCCGGCGCCCGCCCCTGCGACGATCGCCTTGCGGTTGTTGAAGAGGGTCCAGGCGGTGGTCGCCGTGGAGACGACCTTCCCCGAAGCGGACTCCAGGGCCTGCTTCCCGGCCTGCACACCCTTGAGCCCGGCCGACGTCGCCGTCTGTACGGCGCTGCCCGCCTGCCCGGTGGCCTCCTTCGCCTGCCCGGTGGCCTCCTTGGCCTGGTCGGTGGCGCTCGCGGCGGTCTTCTTGGCCGCGGCGGCGGTGGACTTGGCGTTCGCGTTCTGTGCAGTCATGGCCCTCGGGTAACCGCTCGCCGCCGCGGCAAACAGCACGGGCGCCGCTCGGTCCGACGCGCCGTCGGAACCGGCTGCTTCACGCGGAGGCCCCGGGGGGGCGGCGGGGGGCAAGGGGAAAGGCTGAAGGCGTGGGGGCGCCCCTTCAGGGGCGCGGGGAACCGCGCGACCAGCCACGACACACCCGCGCGAAATCCGCCGGCCCCGCGCGGGGCGCTCACACCCCCTACCCCCTCCGCGTCAGCGCCAGCAGGTCCCTCCCCGGCCCCGCCGGCCCCGGCCCCGTGGGCCAGACCGCCCGGAGGTCGCGCCGCAGCACCACCCCCTCCACCTCCACCCGCACCAGCCGTCGCGACGCGACCTCCTCCCCCACCGCCAGCTCGCTCAGCACGCTCGGGCCTGCCCCGCTCACCGCCGCCGCCTTCACGGCGGTCGTGGAGGACAGTTCGAGGAGCGGTTGCGCCAACCCTCCGTACGGGGCGAGCGCCGCGTCCAGCACCTGCCTGGTTCCCGACCCCTCCTCCCGCAGGATCAGCGGTGTGGACGCCAGCTCCGCAGCGGTCACGGACCGCCCGCGCCGCGCCCACGCATGCCCGGGCGCCACCACCACTATCAGCCGGTCGTGCCCGATCACCACCCCTTCGAGCCCCTCCGGGACCGCCAGCCCTTCCACGAAGCCCAGGTCCGCCGCCCCCTCCAGCAACTGCCGTGCCACAGCGGCCGAGTTGCCCGCCAGCAGCGACACGGCGGTCCCCGGCCGCTCCGCCTGCAGGGCGACCAGCCAGCCCGGCAGCAGGTACTCCGCGATCGTCATGCTCGCCGCCACCCGCAGCCGCGAGTCCCGCTGTCCGCGCAGCGCCCGCGCGCCCGCGTCGAACGCCTCCGCCGCCTCGACGATCCGCCCCGCCCAGTCCGTCACCAGCGCTCCGGCGGCCGTCAGCCGCGACCCCCTCGGCGAGCGCTCCACCAGCGTCACCCCGAGCTGCCGCTCCATCGACCGGATCCGGCCGCTCGCCGCGGGCTGCGAGATGCCCCGTTCCCTGGCGGCCCGCCCGAGGCTCCCGAGCCGGGCGACGGCGAGGAGCAGTTCCAGCGCCGCCAGGTCGGGGACACGGTGCGACAGCTGTACGGGTACCGGCGAATCGGAGCTCATAACCCCAGCTTATGTGTCCATAGAAGTAAAGTCCCTGGTGGGAGCGGCTTCCCGGGCCGACGCTGGATACATGGCCACCACCGCGCAACCCCTCACCCCCACCCCGGCGCTCCCCGCCGCTCCCACCTCTCCCCTGCGCCACCTCGGCCCCAACTGGTACGCCACCGTCATGGGAACCGCGATCCTGGCCACCGCCGGTACGGCCCTCCCGTACCGCTCCCCCGTCCTGAGCGCCGCGCTGACCTGTGCCTGGGTGCTCGCCGCCGTGGCCCTGCTCACCCTGCTGGTGGCCAGGGCCGCCCACTGGCACCACCATCGCGACCAGGCCCGCGCACACCTCCTCGATCCGGCGGTCGCGCCGTTCTACGGCTGCCTGGCGATGGCCGTGCTCGCCGTCGGCGGCTCGACCATGGCAGTGGGGCAGGGCGTGCTCGGCCCGGACGCCGCGCTCGCCGTCGCGTCGGTGATGTGGGTGACCGGCACCGTCCTCGGGCTGCTGGCCGCGCTGGCCATCCCGTACCTGATGGTCGTACGGCACCGGATCGACGGGCCCGGGAGTGCCTCGCCCGTGTGGCTGCTGCCCGTGGTCGCGCCCATGGTGTCTTCCGCGCTGGGACCCCAGCTGATCCCGCACCTGCCGCAGGGGCAGCTGCGGACGGCGATGCTGCTCGCCTGTTACGCCCTGTTCGGCCTGAGCCTGCTGGCCACGCTGCTCCTCCTGCCGCTGATCTTCGCCCGGCTGATCGTGCACGGTCCGCTGCCGCTGGCGCTCACTCCCACGCTGTTCCTGGTGCTGGGCCCGCTCGGCCAGTCGACCACCGCGGTCAACCAGCTCGCGGACGTCGCGCCCGGGGCGATAGGGGCGACGTACGCCCACGGTTTCCAGGCCTTCGCCGTCGTCTACGGCGTCCCGGTGCTCGGCTTCGCCCTGCTGTGGCTGCTGCTGGCCGTCGCACTGGTCGTACGGGCCGCCCGCGCCGGGATGCCCTTCGCGATGACCTGGTGGGGTTTCACCTTCCCCGTCGGTACGTGCGTGACGGGGGCTGCGGGCCTGGCCCGGCACACCGGTCTCGACGCCCTCGGGTGGCTGGCGACGGGGCTGTTCGTCCTGCTGGTGGCGGCGTGGGCGGTGACCGCGACCCGTACCGTACGGGGCCTGTTCAGCGGTGCGCTGCTCGCAGCGCCGCGCTGAGCGCGGCCGGGGCCTCGGCGAGCGAGGGCCCGTACCAGGTCAGCATGCGTCCGTCGACGAGCGCGGCCGGGAGCCCGGGGAAGGCTTCGGGCCCGTCGTCGGCGGTGAAGCGGTAGGGCTCGTCGGGGAGGACCACCAGGTCGGTCCCGTTCCCGGCCGGTTGACCGATGTCGATCCTGGGGTAGCGGTCCTCGTGGGTGGCGTACGCGTTCTCGACGCCGAGTCTGCGCAGCAGGTCGCCCGCGAAGGTGTCGCGGCCCAGCACCATCCAGGGCCGCCGCCAGATCGGCACGACGGCCCGGCGGGCGGGGGTCGCGGGGACCACCGCGGCCCATGCCGCCTCCGCCTCGGTCAGCCACCGCGGGCGGCCGGCCGCGCCGCACGCGCGCAGCACCCGGTCCAGTTCCGCGAAGGCCTGCTCCAGGGTGCGTACCTCCGTGACCAGGACGTCGACCCCCGCCTCCCGCAGGGCGGCGAGGTCCGGTTCCCGGTTCTCCTCCTCGTTGGCGACGACGAGGTCGGGGCGCAGCGCGAGGACCGCCGGGACGTCGGGGTTCTTGGTACCGCCGATGCGGACGGCGCCGGGCCCCGGGTCGGCCGGGTGCGTGCACCAGTCGGTGACCCCGACCAGTGTGCCCGGCACGGTGACGGCGATCGCCTCGGTCAGCGAAGGAACCAGCGAGACGACCCGCACCCCGCCCCCTACCGCCGCGACTCGTCGGCCGCGTCGATGTGCTCGGCGACGGCCACGACGACGATCCTGGTGTCGGGCTCCGTGGCCCGCCACCGGTGCCGCACCCCGCCGCTCAGGTGCAGTGTGTCGCCGCGGGACAGCCGGTAGGCCCGGCCCTCCGCCTCGACCTCCACCGCGCCGTCCGCGACGTACATCAGCTCGTCGTTGCGGTGCTGGTACTCGCGGCCCGCGTCCTGCATGCCGGTGAACTCCACGGCGTGCAGCTGGTGGTGGCCGCGCACCAGCGGCCGTACGCCCGAGCCGATTTCGAGCCCGGGGTCGTCGGCGGCCCTGAGGAGGTCGACGGAGAGCGCGGAGTCGGCGGCGGCGAGGAGCTGCACCGCCGTGGTCTCCAGCGCCTCGGCGACGCGCTGGAGGGAACGCATGCTGGGGCGGGCCCGCTCGTTCTCTATCTGGCTGAGGAAGGGCACCGACAGTCCGCTGCGCTGGGCCACCACGGCGAGGGTGAGCTCCAGGGCGCGGCGCCGTCTCCGGACGGCTGTGCCGACGCGGAGGATTCCCTTGTCGTCCTTCTTGTCGCCCTTGATGGCCTTGTCGTCCTCGGGCATGGCGGCTCCTCTCCCTTCCCCATCTCGTTCTTCCACCGACGCACAGCAGACTACGCAGCTTCATGCCATGGTTTCGTACACATGTCACACCTGCGTTGCCCGACTGCTCCGTCCTCAAGTCCGGGACAGCCGAAAGGCCGGGCC
>NZ_JBSGZD010000448.1:0-4276 GCF_053610825.1 Streptomyces sp. NPDC054863
CACCCACGCACCCCCCACCACCGCACCGGGCCACGCCTCCTGACGGACCGTCACCCGATGTTCCAGCACGTCCACCCCCGCGAGCACGCAACCGAAGGGACCGACCGCATGACTTCCGGAGCGCAGGCCAGAGACGACTCGGCCGAGGACACGACCGAGGAGAAGGTGGTCGACTTCTACGACAACTTCACCGAGGTGTTCAGGGAGATCTGGGGCGACAACCTGCACGTCGGCTACTGGCACGACGACGCCGACCAGGCCCCCGTCGAGCAGGCCACCGACCAGCTCACCGACCAGCTCATCGAGCGGCTCGCCCCGCAGCCGGGACGGCGCATCCTGGACGTGGGCTGCGGCATCGGGCAGCCCGCCTTCCGGCTCGCCGGGGCGGCCGACGTCGAGGTCGTGGGCGTCTCCATCAGCAAGTACCAGGTCGGCCGCGCCAACGAGCGCTCCGCCGAGCTCGGCCTGGCCGACCGGGTCGCCTTCGAGTACGCCGACGCGGCCGAACTGCCCTTCCCCGACGCCTCGTTCGACGGAGCCTGGGCCTTCGAGTCGCTGATCCACATGCCGGACAAGGAGAAGGTCCTGCGGGAGATCAAGCGCGTGCTGCGGCCGGGCTCGGTCCTCGTGCTCGCCGACATGTTCAGCCAGCCCGACACCGAGCTGACGTTCCAGGACATCATCAGCAGCCCGGAGATGGGCGACTACCGCGCCGTGATCGAGAAGGCGGGATTCACCGTCCGCGAGTTCACCGACATCACGGCCAACACCCTGGCCCCCCAGGCGGTGCGGGAGACCATCATCGCCGGTCTGCTGGCGCGCAAGGACGACGTCATCGCCATGACCGGACCCGAGGAGTTCGCACGGATGGTGGACGGCATCCGCGTCCCCAACTCCTACGGATACCTCCTCGCCACGGCCACCACCGACTGAGAAACGGGTCCCAGCATGGTCATCACCCAGTGCCGCGTCTGCGGCAACCACGAACTGATCCCGGTACTCGACCTGGGAGACCAGGCCCTGACCTGTGTCTTCCCCAAGAGCGTCGACGAGGAGGTGCCCACGAGCCCGCTGGAGCTGGTCAAGTGCTCGCCCGCCGGCTGCGGCCTCCTGCAACTGCGGCACACCCCCGACCTCGACCTGATGTACGGCGAGGGCTACGGATACCGTCCCGGCATCCGGCCCTTCATGGTCGAGCACCTGAGGGGCAAGGCCGTCGCAGCCGCCGAACTGGCCCGCCTGGAGCCGGGGGACGTGGTCGTCGACATCGGCAGCAACGACGGCACCCTGCTGCACCAGTACCCCGTCGAGGGACTGCGCCTGATCGGCATCGACCCCTCCGGCGAGAAGTTCCGCGACCACTACCCGCCCGCCGAGCTGATCCCCGAGTTCTTCACCAGCGAGGTCTTCACCGGGCACTGCGGCAAGCAGCGCGCGAAGGCCGTGACGACGACCGGCATGTTCTACGACCTCCCGGACCCGCTGCGGTTCATGCAGGACATCCACGAGATCCTCGACGACGACGGCATCTGGATGACCGAGCAGAGCTACATGCCGGCCATGCTGGAGGCCAACGCCTACGACGTCGTCTGCCACGAGCACCTGGAGTACTACGGCTTCCAGCAGATCGAGTGGATGGCCGAGAAGGCCGGCTTCACCGTCCTGCGGGCCGAGACCACCGACGTCTACGGCGGCAGCCTCTACGTCACCCTCGCCAAGAACCCCGGCCGCCACCCGCGCGACGAGGGCTCCCTGATCGCGCTGCGCGCGCGCGAGGCCGCCGCCCGCCTCGACACCATGGCCCCCTACGAGGCGTTCGCCCGCCGGGTCCGCCAACAGCGCGACGACCTGCGGGGGTTCCTCGACGAGTCCCGCGCGGCCGGCCTCCTCACCCTGGGGTACGGCGCGTCGACCAAGGGCAACGTGACCCTCCAGTACTGCGGCATCGGCCCCGAGGACCTGCCCTGCATCGGCGAGGTCAGCGAGGAGAAGGAGGGCCGCTTCGCCCCCGGCTCCCGGATCCCGATCGTGTCCGAGGAAGAGGCCAGGTCCCGCCGCCCCGACCAGCTGCTCGTCCTGCCCTGGATCCACCGCGACGGCTTCGTCGCACGCGAGCAGGCGTACCTGGCCGGCGGCGGCAGGCTCGTCTTCCCGATGCCGACCCTCACCACGGTGACCGCCTGACCCGGTACACCCTGACGGAAGGACACCCGGTGGCGACCGACACCCGAGCCGCTCCGCCCAGCCTGGACAGCGACCTCTTCCACCTCGACCAGTACGCGGCCTACGCCGCACTGCGGGAGCAGGGGCCGGTGAGCCGGGTCAGCTTCATCGGCCGCGAGGCGTACCTGATCACTCGTCACGCCGAGGCGAGAGCGGCCCTCGGCGACCCGCGGCTGAGCAACGACTTCAAGAAGCAGCCCCCCGAGGTGGAGCTGCCGACGTACCACGGCATCCCCGAGGACGTCCGGCCCTACTTCGCCCACAACATGGGCAGCAACGACCCGCCCGCCCACACCCGCCTGCGCTCCCTCGTCGCCCGGGAGTTCACCGCCCGCCGGGTGGAGTCCATGCGCCCCCGGATCGAGGAGCTCGCCGACCGGCTGCTCGACGGCCTCACCGGGTCCGCCGAGGCCGACCTGGTCGAGCGCTTCGCCTACCCGCTGCCGATCACCGTGATCAGCGAGCTGCTCGGTGTCGAGGAGCGCCACCGGAGCGACTTCGGCAGGTGGAGCAACGAGTTCCTGGTGATCGACGCCGAGCACGCCGACCGGCGCGGGCAGGCCGCCCGCGCCCTGGTCGGCTTCATCCTCGACCTGATCGACCGCAGGCGCGCCGAGCCGGGACCCGACCTCCTCTCGGCGCTCATCGGCGTCCAGGAGGAGGACGAGGACCGGCTCACCACCGACGAACTCGCCTCGGTGGTCCTGATCCTGCTGATCGCCGGCTTCGAGACCTCGGTGAGCCTCATCTCCATGGGCGCCTACCTGTTCCTCACCCACCCCGGGGAACTCGCCAAGGTGCGCCAGGACCCCTCGCTCCTCCCGAACGCGGTCGAGGAGGTCCTGCGCTTCCTGGGCCCCGCCGAGATCACCACCCGCGGCTCCCTCGAAGACATCCGGATCGGCGACGTGCTCGTCCCGGCGCACAGCACCGTGCTCATCGCGGGCGCCGCGGCCAACCGGGACCCCCGCCGCTTCCCCGACCCCGAACGGTTCGACGTGACGCGCGACGCGGGCGGACACCTCTCCTTCGGCCACGGCATCCACTTCTGCCTGGGCGGCCCGCTGGCCCGGCTGGAGGGCGAAATCGCGCTCCGCGCCCTCCTGCGGCGCTTCCCCGGCCTCGCCCTGGCGACGGAGCCGGAACAGGTGAGCTGGCGCCGGTCCTTCCTGCGCGGCATCGACCGCCTCCCCGTGAGGCTGGGCAGGTGAGCGCCGCAGTCTCCCCCGAGGAGACCTGGCTGCGCCGGTTCGGCCCGCCCGCCGACGGGCCGGTGCGGCTCGTCTGCTTCCCGCACGCCGGGGGCGGCGCGAGCAGCTTCCACTCCCTCGCACGCGCCCTCGAACCCGGGGCCGAGGTACAGGCGGTGCAGTACCCGGGCCGCCAGGACCGGCGGCACGAGCCGCCGCTGACCCGGCTGGGCGAACTGGCCGACCGGATCGCCGAGGTGCTGGAGGCCTCCGTCGCGCGCGAGGGGACTCCGTACGCCCTCCTCGGTCACAGCCTGGGGGCGCTCGTCGCCTACGAGACGGCCCGGCGCCTCGACCGCTCGGGCAGCACCCCGTACCGGCTGTTCGTGTCGGCCCGCTGCGCGCCCACGGTGTCGGCGGGGCCGACCGACCACCTGGCGGACGACGACTCGCTGCTGGCCGAGGTCCGCGCCCTCGGCGGCGCCGACGCGCTCGACGACCCCGAGGTACGGGCCATGGCGCTGCCCGCGCTGCGCGCCGACTACCGGGCCCTGCGGTCCTACACCTGGCAGGACGGGCCCGCCCTGCGCTGCCCGATCACGGCGATGACCGGCACCCAGGACCCCCTGTGCACCCCCGGGCAGGCGACCGACTGGCTGCGCCTGTCCGTCGTCCCCGGGCGCGCGCGGACCTTCGGGGGAGGCCACTTCTACCTCCAGGAGCGCGTCACCGACGTGGCCGGGGCCGTCCTCGCGGACCTCGGGCTCCGTACCCCGCGGGCCGCTTCGGCAGGGACCGCCCCCGGCTGAGCGGAGCGGCCGCCCCGGGCGGCGCGGCCGGGCGGACACGAACGCGCCCAAACG
>NZ_JBSGZD010000449.1:0-4246 GCF_053610825.1 Streptomyces sp. NPDC054863
GAACATCGCCAGGAGTCCGACGGCGACCACCGTGGCGAGCCGCGGCACGCCGCCCGTCCCGCCCGCGGCCAGCCCGATCGCGAGCGCGAGCAGCAGCCAGGCGATCACGTCGATGATCATCGACACGGTCATCGAGAGCTTGCCGACCGGGGTGTCGAACAGCTCCCGCTCTTCGAGGATCCGCGCGAGCACCGGCACCGCGGTCACCGACAACGAGACCGCGAGCAGCAGCACGAGCGCCGCGGTGGGCGCGGTGCCGCGCAGCGCGGGATCGGCCAGCACCGCCACCGCGAACACACAGCCCGTCAGGAGCGGGATCAGCAGGGAGCCCGCGGTGGTCCAGCCGATCAGCCGGCCGCGGGCCGGTGCCGCGGTGCGCCGGAGCTCGTGCGCGACCCCGACGAGGAACAGCACCAGCCCGACGTGCCCGACGAAGCGCAGCCAGCCGACCGTCTCCGCGGGCAGCAGGGTCTGGTGTTCACCGCCGAGGGTGAGCAGGACCGGACCGATCGCGAGACCGAAGGCGATCTCCGCGATGACGGTGGGCTGCCTCAGCAGGCGGCCCACCGCGCGGCCGACGAACGCGACCAGGAGTACGGCCAGCAGCGCGAGCACCACGTGGCCGAACTCGGCCGCGAACCCGGCGACATTCATCGTGCAGAGCCCGCCTTCCGCTGCTCCGGCGGCAGACCGTGCAGGTGGGCGAAGTACTCGTACTGGGTGGGCAGCTTCTCGACCAGCGCGGCAGCCTGCTCCGCCACGAGCCGGAACTCACGGTCGGCCGCGGTGCCGTCGAGCTTGCTCAGCACGGGCAGCGGCTGCACCGGCAGTCCACCCAGGCCGAGGATGATCGCGCGGTAGGAGTACGACTCGAAGCCGTGGTAGTGCGGGTAGATCGACTCCTGGTCGGGCAGCTTGACCTTCCACTGCTCCAGTCGCTCGGCCAGGCCGTCGGGGAGCGCCCGGGTCTTGGTGTCCTTCCAGTACTGGTTGTCGGCACGGCCCGAGGCGTACCAGTGCAGCACCATGAACTCCCGCAGGCCGTCCATCACGTGCGCGGCCTGCCGGTTGTAGACCTTGCGGAGCTGGTCGTCGGTCTCCTCCTGGCCTACGGGGAAGTTCTTGACCAGCTGCTCGATGCCGTTCTGGATGATGAAGATGCCGGTGGACTCCAGCGGCTCGACGAATCCGTTGGAGAGGCCGATCGCCACGCAGTTCTTGACCCACGCACGCTCGCTGCGGCCGATGCGCATCTTGATGTGGTTGGCGGTGGCGTCGTCCGCCGCCGGGCCGACGAACTCGCGCAGCGTGCGCTCGGCCTCCTCCGGGGTGGCGTAGTCGCTGGCGTACACGTAGCCGGTGCCGAGCCGCTCGAAGAGGGGGATCGACCAGATCCAGCCCGCCTCCTTCGCGGTCGCGGTGGTGGCCGGCCGGATGCCGCGCTCCGCCATGTCCACCGGTACCCGCAGCGCCACCGCGCTGTCGTTGGGCAGGTGGTCCTGGAAGGAGATGAACGGCTCGTCGAGCGCCTTGTTCACCAGCATGCTGCGGAAGCCCGTGCAGTCGATGAAGAGGTCGCCGTGGAGGTCACCCTGCTCGCGGGTGCGGACGTGGTCGATCGCACCCCGGTCGTCCAGAGCGACGTCCACCACGTCGTCGAGCACGTGCCGCACCCCGCGCGCCACACCGCGGCGGGTCAGGAACTTCGCCAGCAGCGTCGCATCGAAGTGGTACGCGTAGGGGAACTGGGTGTTCTGCTCGGTCAGCGTGGTGCGGTGCTCGTCACCGCGGTCGAAGGTGCTGTCGAAGAGCGAGTTGTCCAGGTAGCGCGGCGAGCTCTGCGCGTCGCACATCGAGGCGATGAGGGAGGAGTCCGTGTCGAACCGCTCGGTCGGCTTCTTCTGCACCCACCAGTCGGTGAGCGGGAAGCCGTCCACCACGCGGGTGCGCTCGAACGGGTGGTAGAAGGTGTGGCCCGGCTCGCGCCAGTCCTCGAACCGGACGGCCAGCTTGTAGGTGGCGTTGCACTCCGGCATCCACTCGTGCTCTTCGATGTCCAGGTACTTGAAGAAGTGCCGGATGGTGCTGAAGGTGGCCTCACCCACCCCGATCGAGGGCACGTTCTTCGATTCGACCAGGGTCACCTTCACCCGGTCGCCGAATGCCGCGTTCAGGTAGGACGCCGTCATCCAGCCCGACGTACCGCCACCGACGATCACGACGCTGCTCACCATGTAGGCCCCTTAGTCCACTGCGAATGAATGTGGGTCGAGCCTCTCTAAACCGCGGACGCGCAGCCATGTCTTTGACCGACGGGTGAAACTGGGCGGTCAGGGGCGCGCGGCGCGGCTCCGCGATGCGGCTCCGGGGCGTGCGGTCAGGAACGCAGGTACGTCAGCACGGCCAGCACGCGGCGGTGCCCGTCGTCCTCGGACAGACCGAGCTTCAGGAAGATGCTGCCGATGTTCTTGGCGACGGTGGGCAGGCTGACGTTCAGCGCCGCCGCGATGGCGGCGTTCGTCTTTCCCTCGGCCATCAGCCCCAGCACCTCCCGTTCCCGCGGGGTGAACCGGTCCAGCGGCTCGTTCATCTGCCTGCGCCGCAGCAGCTGCCGGACGACCTCCTGGTCGACGACCGTGCCGCCGGTGGCGACGCATTCGAGAGCCGCCAGGAACTCGGCCACCGCGCCGATCCGGTCCTTGAGCAGGTAACCGAGGCCGCCGCGGGAGTGCTCGCCGGACTCCAGCAGCTCGCACGCGTAGTCCGTCGCGGCGTACTGCGTGAGCACCAGGACCGCGAGCGCCGGGTAGCGGCCCCGCAGCTCCATGGCCGCCCGCAGGCCGTCGTCGTTGAAGTCGGGCGGCATCCGCACGTCGGTCACCACGATGTCGGGCCGGTGCTCCTCGACCGCCTCGATCAGGTCGCGGCTGTCGCCGACCGCGGCCACGGTTTCGTGCCCGAAACGCTCCAGCAGTTCGACGAGTCCTTCTCGCAGCAGGACGGCGTCCTCGGCGAGCACTATGCGGAATCGGGTGTTCGCCACGGTAGCTCCACGACTAGTTCGGTTGGGCCGCCGGGCGGGCTGAGCAGCTTGAGCCTGCCCCCCACCACGGCGACTCGATCGGCAAGACCCTGCAACCCGTGGCCGCCCTCGGGTTTGGCGCCGCCCACGCCGTCGTCGCTGACGCGCAGCACCAGGCGGTCCCCCTCCCGGCAGCCGGTCACCCGTGCCGTGCCGGCCCGGCTGTGCTTCACCACGTTGGTGAGCGCCTCCTTCACGGCGAAGTACGCCACCGTCTCCACGGCGGACACGAGGCGCTGCGGAATGACGATGTCGACGTGCACCGGCACCGGGCTCCGGTCGGCGACCTCGGCCACCGCCGCCTGGACGCCACGGTCGGTCAGCAGCTGGGGGTGGATGCCACGGATCAGTTCCCGCAGTTCGGCCAGTACGCATTCGGCTTCCTTGCGGGCCTTGGAGACCAGCCGCGCACGGTCGGACTGCTCCTTCTCCAGCCCGTGTTCCACGATGCCCAGCGTCATGATCAGCCCGACCAGCCGCTGCTGCGCACCGTCGTGCAGGTCGCGCTCGATCCGCTTGCGCTCGGCCTCGAACGCGTCCGCCAGGCGGATCCGCGACCGGGTGAGTTCCTGGACGCGCGTGGCCACCTCGGACTCCCGCGGCGCCAGCAGCAGGCGTACGAACGACATCCGGCCCGCGGCCAGCGCGGTCACCGCGTAGGCCACCAGCGGGAGGAGGACCAGGCCGAGGAGCACCACCAGCACCCGGTCGAGCGGGCCGGCGATGTGCCAGCAGCCGAAGACCACCAGCGGGCCGAAGTCGACGAAGGGCTCCAGGAACGGGGAGGCGATGAGGACGACCACGCTCCCGACCAGCAGCACACCGCCGAAGTCGATCAGCGGCAGCACGACCGTCAGGGCGATCGCATAGCTGAACTCGCGCCAGGTCGCCGCCTCGCTGATGCGCAGCCACAGCCACGCCTTCAGGCCGGGCACGGTCGGGGCCACGTGCGGGTTGCCGACGGGTTCGGTGTCCACCATCCGCAGGCGGAGGCGTTCCACCGCGCCGACCGGTATGCCCAGCACCGCGGCCAGGAGCACCGCGACGACCAGTTGGGCGTAGCCGGGCAGGTCGTCGATGGCGATCGGCCCGTTCTTCAGCGCGCCCCCGATCAGGAACGCGACGAGCGCACCGCAGAACAGGTAACCGAACGACCTCCACGGC
>NZ_JBSGZD010000450.1:0-4221 GCF_053610825.1 Streptomyces sp. NPDC054863
GGGCCCTCCCTCATGAGGTCACTGTCGGATCGGCCAGACGGTGAGGTTGCCCGTCACGCTCGGGACGTTGAAGTTGTAGTCACCGGCGGTGAGGCTGGTGACCTCGTACATCGCCAGGTTGCCGTCGGCCGTGACCATGCACAGCCGGGTGCCCTTGCTGATGAGCCGGCGCTCCCCGAAATCCTTGCCGGAAACGGAATCCGGCAGGGCGTTCGTCTCGGCGCCCGTGCGGCACTCCTGAGGGGTCGTTCCCGCGCTCTTGCCGACGGTCGCGTCGAAGTCCCACTCCGAGTCACTGACCCTGATGTCACGGATGTCGGAGGACATCGAGCCCTCGGCGACGGTCTTCGGCGCGTCGAGGTCCACGTAGGTGGTGGCCAGGGACTGTGGCGTACGGATCGTCAGCGGCTTGTTGCTGAAGACCGGCGCTCCGTACGTGGCGGTCTCCGGCGGCGGCACGGAGGGCGTGCCGGCCGGGTCGGAGGCAGGGTCGCTCGGAGGCGGGGTGGTGGGCCGCTCCTTGGCCGGGGCCGCGGCGGCCGGCGGTGTGGTGGGCTTGGCGTCCGCCGTGCTCTTCTTGCCGTCGGTGTCCTTGCCACCGAGGAAGTACACGGCGGCACCCGCGCCCGCGCCGACCGCGACCACCAGAGCGGCGGCGAGCAGGATCGCTTTGGCCTTCCCGGACTTCTTCGGGGCCGCAGGGGCCGCAGGGGTAGGAGGGGCAGGGGGCTGGGGCCCGCCCAGGTTGAAGGTCGGGGCGCCCTGCGGATGCTGGTAGGTCTGATGGGCAGGAGGGGCGCCAGGGGCCCCGAACTGGCCGCTCGGCGGCGCCTGCTGCGGCATGCCCTGGGTGTGGTGCGTCGGTTGGGCATACGGCGGCAGCGTGGGCGGCCCCTGAGGGGCCTGCGGGGGCTGCTGCGGCACCGGAGGTTGCTGTGCTGCCTGCGCTGCTTGTGCCGCCTGCGCTGCCTGCGCCGCCTGTGCGGTCTGCGCCTGCTGGGCCGCGTACTGGGCCGTCTGTTCCCTTCGTGCGATCTCCTCGGCTACCGGCTCCGGCAGCCACCCGGCGAACTCCCTCAGGGGGCGTCCCGCCGACTGCTCGCACAGGGGCATCAGCTCGGCCGGCGTGATGCGCTCCGCCGCGTCCGCCGTCAGGCAGCGCTCCAGGAGCGGGCGCAGGGAGTCCGGGTAGCCGGAGAGGTCCGGCGGGCGGTGACCGGCGTTGGCGATCTGCGCGGCCACGGTGATCGCGCCGCCGTCACCGAAGGGGTGCCGTCCGGTGGCGGCGACGGCCGCGATGAGGCCGAGCGAGAAGACGTCGCTCGCCGGGCCGACCTGCTCGCCCAGCGCGTGCTCGGGCGACATGTACTGCGGGGTGCCGATGAGGCCGCCGCTCGCGGTGAGCTGGGTGGCGTCGGCGGCACGCGCGATACCGAAGTCGATGACGAACGGACCGGCGGAGCCGATCAGGATGTTGCTCGGCTTGAGGTCGCGGTGCACGACCCCGGCGGCATGGATCGAGGACAGCGCGAGCGCCGCGCAGCCGACCAGCTGGAAGACGGCCGCCTCGGGCAGCGGACCGAAGTGCCCGAGCACCTCGTGCAGGGCGAGTCCGGGTACGAACGCGCTGGCCAGCCACGGCTGCGTACCGCTGGTGTCGTGGTCGACGACCGGCACGATGTGGTAGCCCTGCACCCGGCGGGCGGCCTGCACCTCCTGCTCGAAACGGCGCCGGAAGTCCGGGTTCTGGCCGTACTCGCGACGGATGACCTTGAGTGCGACGGGCTGGTTGCCGCGGGTGTGCGAGAGGTAGACGGTGCCCATGCCGCCCTCGCCGATGCGGGCGTGGAGGTGGTAACCGGCGGTCTCGCGCGGGTCCTCCGGGCCGAGCGGGCTGAGGATGTCGCCGACGGAGTTGCTGATGGGGAGCCTCCAGGGCCGAAGGTGGGGACGGTCGGGGTGGTGCCACACGGTCGGTAGGCGCGTGGCGTCGACCGGCGGGGTCGATCGACGAGACCGGTCGACGAGGCCGACCGGCGGGGTGTTTCGGTGAGGTCTTCCGGTGGAGCGGGTCAGGTCGTGCGGCGCACCCGGCGGGACCATTCGTCCGCCTGGGGGTCCTTCACGGTCATCGGCACCGTCGGTGCGAGCGCGGGCAGCGGGGGTACGCGCGGAGCGGGAGCGGTCACCGTGGGCGCCTCGGCGAGGGCCGCACGGCTGTCGGGACGTACGGCCGCCTCCCGGGCCCGTACAGCGGCAGCCAGGGGCCCGGGAAGCCACCCGGAGAAGTCCCGTACGTCGCGCCCGGCGGCCGAGCGGCACATTTCGGCCACCTCGGCGGCGGACGGGCGGTCCTCGGGCAGGGCGGCGAGGCACCGCCCCACGACGGTGCGCAGCGGCTCGGGGCAGGTGCTCAGGTCCGGCGGCTCACGGTCGGTACCGGCGATACGGGCGGCGACCGCGAGGCCGTTGCCGCGGCCGTACGGATGCCGGCCGGTGGCGGCGAGCACGCCGATCAGGCCGAGCGCGAACACGTCGGCGGCGGGCGTCAGCCGCCGCCCCAGGGCGTGCTCGGGGGACATGAACTTCGGAGTGCCGACGAGCCGCCCCACAGTGGTCAGGGTGACGGCGCCGGCGGCACGCGCGATGCCGAAGTCGAGCATCCAGGGCCCGTCGGACGCGAGCAGCAGGTTGCCCGGCTTCACGTCGCGGTGGATGACTCCGGCGGTGTGGATCGCGTCGAGGGCGCGGGCGGTGCAGCACAGCAGTTGCAGCACGGTGGGGGCGGGCAGCGGGCCGTACGCGTCGAGGGCGTCGTCCAGGGCGATGCCCGGCACGAAGCGGGTGGCCAGCCAGGGGGGCGTACTGCCGCTGCCGCCGGGGGAGTTGCCGCTGTCGTGGTCGACGACGGGGACGATGTGGTAGCCGTGCACCTGCCGCGAGACCTCGACCTCGCGGGCGAAGCGCTCCCGGAACTGGGCACTGTCCGCGTACTCCCGGCGGATCAGCTTGAGGGCGACGGGCTGGTTGCCGCGGGTGCGGGTCAGGTAGACGGTGCCCATGCCGCCCTCGCCGATGCGTGCCTCCAGGACGTAACCGGCCAGCTCGCGCGGATCGTCCGCCCGCAGTGGCACCAGTGCGGTGCCGACGGCGCTCCGTCCGGCTCCGGCGGTGTTCCTGCCGTCGCCCCGGCTGCTGCCCGTACTGCTGTCCCCGTCGCGCATGCCCAACTCCCCCTGGTGCCCCCGTGGTCGGCGCGAGGGGAGCCTACCGTGCGACGGGAGGGGGCATTGAGGAGGCCCAGAGACGGCGGCAGGACGACAGCGCGGCGGCCAGCAGGAGTCCGTTGCGCACGACCATGAGCAGGCACCCGTAGACGCTGCCCGAGGTGACCTGACCGTACGCGAGCGGATAGGCGAGGGTGCTGACGGCGGCCGCCGCCAACACCATGGCGACGACAGGCCGTTGAACGGTCTGCCGCGCGGTGAGGCAGACCGCGGAGAGGCCGATCAGCCAGATCATGTACTGCGGACTGATGACACGGCTCGTGACGACGAAGAGCAGCACGGCGCACAGGGTGGCGTCGCACGCCGTCGCCGGAGTCCAACTCCGTGCCTTCACCCTCCAGAGCAGCAGCCAGGCGAACGCGACCGCGGTCAGCATCAAAGAGGCGTGCGCGACCGTCGAGACGTACGGGCCCATGAACTCCATGGCACCGTACCGGTATTCGACGCGGTAGGCGCCGCTGCTCGGCAGGCCGGTCAGCCGTGCGAGGGACAGCAGGGTGCCGCCCATGGACTCGATCTGCACACCCCGGTTGCCCTGCTGCCGGAGGAAGTCGAAGGTGTGCGAGAAGGCCAGCGCCAGGACGCCGAGGAGCACGGCCGCCGACGCGACGGCCGACCCCCAGGCCGCTCTGGTGGTACGTCCCCTGGGCGTGCCGAGGAGGGCCAGCACCGGCCAGACCTTCACCAGCGCACCGGCCGCGGCGAGCGTACCGCCCAGCCAGGGGCGGCGGCGCAGCGCGAGCAGCGAGAGGGCGGCCAGGGCCGTGACCTGGACGTCGTACCGGACCAGGGGGACGTGCAGCAGAAGCGGCAGTCCCGCGACCCACACCCAGGCACCGGACAACGGGGTGTGCCGCAGCCACGCGCGCGTACGCGCACTGCACGTCGCCGGAACTCGCGGCGGAGTCTTGGGCCGCAGCCACGCGCGCGTACG
>NZ_JBSGZD010000451.1:0-4221 GCF_053610825.1 Streptomyces sp. NPDC054863
CCGGCGGCCTTCTTTGCCGGGGCCGTCCGAACCGCCTTCTTCACCGAAGACGCCTTCTTCGCAGGAACCACCTCATCGGCGTCCGCCCCGTCCGCCACCGCCCCGGCCGCAACCGCTTCGTCCGGCGCCGCCTCGTCCGCCACCGCCTCGTCCGGCGCCGTCGCGGCCTCCTCGCCGTCCGGCGCCGCCGCGGCAGCCTTCTTCGCCGCCCTCTTCGCCGGTGCGGCCTTCTTCCCCGCTGCCTTCTCCGTCGCCTTCTCCGGCTTCGCAGCCGTCTTCTTCGCGGCAGCGCTCCGCTTCGCAGCCGCCGAGCCGCTCTGCTCCTTCTCGGCGAGCGATTCGGCGAGCGCCGCCGCGAACTCCTCGGCGGAGTGCTTTTCGGCCGCCGCTCCGGTGGATCTCATCGACGCCGATTTCTTCGTTCCGGCGGTCTTCTCAGCCACCATGGCCGCGGCCCCTTCACATTTTGTGATCTTGCACGCGAATCGTGCTGGGACGATAAGTCGACCCCAACGCCGCGGCAACGGGGCACGCCGCCGGTTGTGCCCTCCCCACGCCGTGCCGAGACGAACCTGCATCCGTTGTGCCCAGCTCTCCGCCGGGTAATCGCCCCGTACCCGCGGTCCCGGACCCCGTGGCGCCCCATGTGCCCATTCGGGTCACGACCGGCCCGCTCCCGCGCCCCGCGCCCGATCCCCGCCCGCCCCGGAAAACCGGTCTGCCGCGTCGCACCCCGCCCCGTACACTGGCCGGAGCGAAAGGCATCGATGGGGCCGAGTAGCGCCGCACGCAGCGATGAGCGATCCGGGGACGGTGAGAGCCCGGGGGCGAGCACGGCGCGAAGCATCACCCCGGAGCCGCCGGAAGAAAGCCCGCACCGAAGGCGGCGGGCGAGTAGACCCGGCATCGCGCCCCTAATGAGGGGGCCGCGGACGCACGTCGTCCGGGGTCAAGGAGGGTGGTACCGCGGGAGCAGCACAATCGCTCTCGTCCCTCCGACGGAAGCCACCAGTCCGCCGGAGGAAGAGCGCCCGATGACACCGCCGAAGCCCCAGCCGCAGTACAACCCGGTCCCCGCCCAGGTCGACCTGCCCGCCCTCGAACACGCCGTGCTCGACTTCTGGGAGCAGGCGAAGGTCTTCTCGAAGTCCCTCGAAGCCTCCGAGGGCCGCCCCGAGTGGGTCTTCTACGAGGGCCCGCCGACCGCCAACGGCATGCCCGGCGCCCACCACATCGAGGCCCGCGTCTTCAAGGACGTCTTCCCCCGCTTCCGTACGATGCAGGGCTACCACGTCGGCCGTAAGGCGGGCTGGGACTGCCACGGCCTCCCGGTCGAGCTCGCCGTCGAGAAGGAACTCGGCTTCAACGGCAAGAAGGACATCGAGAACTACGGCATCGCCGCGTTCAACGACAAGTGCCGCGAGTCCGTCACCCGCCACACCGACGCCTTCGCCGAGCTGACCCAGCGCATGGGCTACTGGGTCGACCTGGACGACGCCTACCGCACGATGGACCCGGAGTACGTCGAGTCCGTCTGGTGGTCCCTGAAGGAGATCTTCAACAAGGGCCTCCTCACCCAGGACTACCGCGTCGCCCCCTGGTGCCCCCGCTGCGGCACCGGCCTCTCCGACCACGAGCTGGCCCAGGGTTACGAAACGGTCGTCGACCCCTCGGTCTTCGTCCGCTTCCCCCTGACCGGCGGCCCCCTCGCGGGCGAGGCGGCCCTTCTGGTCTGGACGACGACCCCCTGGACCCTGGTGTCCAACACGGCCGTCGCCGCGCACCCCGAGGTCCGCTACGTCGTCGCCACCGACGGCGAGGAGAAGCTCGTCGTCGCCGAGCCCCTCCTGGAGAAGGCCCTCGGCGAGGGCTGGACGACGACCGGCGAGTCCTTCACCGGCGCCGAGATGGAGCGCTGGACCTACCAGCGCCCCTTCGAGCTGGTCGAGTTCCCCTCGGAAGCCCACTACCTCGTCAACGCCGACTACGTCACCACCGAGGACGGCACCGGCCTCGTCCACCAGTCCCCCGCCTTCGGCGCCGACGACCTCGTCGTCTGCAAGTCGTACGGCCTCCCGGTGGTGAACCCGGTCCGCCCCGACGGCACCTTCGAGGAGGAGGTCCCCCTCGTCGGCGGCGTCTTCTTCAAGAAGGCCGACGAGAAGCTCACCGAGGACCTGGCCGCCCGCGGCCTGCTCTTCCGTCACGTCCCGTACGAGCACAGCTACCCGCACTGCTGGCGCTGCCACACCGCGCTGCTCTACTACGCGCAGCCGTCCTGGTACGTCCGTACGACCGCCGTCAAGGACCGTCTCCTCGAAGAGAACGAGAAGACCAACTGGTACCCGGAGACGGTCAAGCACGGCCGCTTCGGCGACTGGCTCAACAACAACATCGACTGGGCGCTGTCCCGCAACCGCTACTGGGGCACCCCGCTGCCCATCTGGCGCTGCGAGGAGAACCACCTCACCTGCATCGGTTCCCGCGCCGAACTCTCCGAGCTGTCCGGCCAGGACCACAGCGCCCTGGACCCGCACCGCCCGTACATCGACGACGTCACCTTCACCTGCACCCACGAGGGCTGTCCGCTGACGGCGACCCGCGTGCCCGAGGTCATCGACGCCTGGTACGACTCGGGTTCGATGCCCTTCGCGCAGTGGGGATACCCGCACAAGAACAAGGACATCTTCGAGAAGCGCTACCCGGCGCAGTTCATCTCGGAGGCCATCGACCAGACCCGCGGCTGGTTCTACACGCTGATGGCGATCGGCACCCTCGTCTTCGACAAGTCGAGTTACGAGAACGTGGTCTGCCTCGGCCACATCCTCGCCGAGGACGGCCGCAAGATGTCCAAGCACCTGGGCAACACCCTTGAGCCCGTCCCGCTGATGGACCAGCACGGCGCGGACGCGGTCCGCTGGTTCATGGCGGCCGGCGGTTCCCCCTGGGCGGCCCGCCGCGTGGGCCACGGCACCATCCAGGAGGTCGTCCGCAAGACCCTCCTGACGTACTGGAACACGGTCGCCTTCCAGGCCCTGTACGCCCGTACGTCCGGCTGGGCGCCGAGCGCCGCCGACCCGGCCCCCGCCGACCGCACGGTCCTCGACCGCTGGCTCCTCTCCGAACTGAACGCCCTCGTCGACCAGGTCACGCAGGCCATGGAGTCGTACGACACCCAGAAGGCGGGCAAGCTCCTCTCCTCCTTCGTCGACGACCTCTCCAACTGGTACGTACGCCGCTCGCGCCGCCGCTTCTGGCAGGGCGACAAGGCGGCGCTGCGCACCCTGCACGACGTCGTCGAGACGGTCACCCGCCTGATGGCGCCCCTGACCCCCTTCATCACGGAGCGGGTCTGGCAGGACATGGTGGTGCCGGTCTCCCCGGACGCCCCCGAGTCCGTCCACCTCACCAGCTGGCCCCAGCCCGACCTGGCCGCCATCGACCCCGCCCTCTCGACCCAGATGGCTCTGGTACGCCGCCTGGTCGAGCTGGGCCGTGCCACCCGCGCGGAGTCCGGCGTCAAGACCCGCCAGCCGCTCTCCCGGGCCCTGGTCGCGGCGACGGGCTTCGCCGCCCTCTCCCCCGAACTCCAGGCCCAGATCACCGAGGAGCTCAACGTCTCCTCCCTGGCCTCCCTCTCCGAGGTGGGCGGCTCCCTGGTCGACACGACCGCCAAGGCCAACTTCCGGGCCCTCGGCAAGCGTTTCGGCAAGGGTGTCCAGGACGTCGCGAAGGCGGTGGCTGCCGCCGACGCCGCCGCCCTCTCCCTCGCCCTGCGCGACGGCGAGGCCCCGCTGGTCGTCAACGGCGAAACGATCACCCTCACCCCCGACGAGGTGATCATCACCGAGACCCCCCGCGAGGGCTGGTCGGTGGCCTCCGACTCCGGCGCCACGGTGGCCCTGGACCTCGAAATCACCCCGGAGCTCCGCAAGGCGGGCCTGGCCCGTGACGCGATCCGGCTGATCCAGGAGGCCCGCAAGAACTCCGGCCTCGACGTCGCCGACCGCATCGCGGTCCGCTGGACGGCCTCGTCCCCGGAGACCACGGAGGCCCTCACGGTCCACGCCCCCCTGATCTCCGACGAGGTCCTGGCAACGGACTACGCACAGGGCGCCCCGGACGACTCGTACGGCCAGGCCTTCACGGACGAGCCCCTCTCCCTGACCTTCCACCTGCGCAAGGTCTAGTCACCCCCTGGATGTGGGAAGGGCCCGGAGG
>NZ_JBSGZD010000452.1:0-4220 GCF_053610825.1 Streptomyces sp. NPDC054863
GTCCGCAACGGTGCCGTCCGGGGCAGCGCCCTCGGGGGCGGACCCTTCCGGCGCGACGGCCGCCGGAGCGGCGCCGTCCGGAGCAGTACCGTCCGGAGCAACGACCTGCGGAACAACGGCTTCCGGAACAACGGCTTCCGGAGCAACGACTTCCGGCGCCACCACGACGGCGTCCGGCGCGACGACCTCAGCGGCCGGAGCCGGAGCCACGTCCTGCGTACCGGCAACGGCGACAGCCTCCGGAGCGGCGACTTCCGGAACGGCGGTCACGGGGGCAACAACCTCCGGAGCCGCTACTTCCGGTGTCACAGCTTCCGGTGTCACAGCTTCCGGAATGGCCTGTTCCGGAACGACCGTTTCTGCGGCACGGTCCTGAGGCTCCTGGTGCGGCTGCGACCCGGAAGCCTGCGGCAGAACGGTCTCCGCCGTCCGGGCCGGAGCCTGGGCCTGTACCTGCACATGCGTCTCGACCTGGTCCTGCACCTGCACCGGGCCCGGGACAACGGCCGACGCCGGGGCCGGAGCCGGTGCCTGGGCCTGGGCAGCGGGGGCCTGGGCCATCGCGTAGCCCGCTCCCTGCGACTGCTCCTGCGCAGGGACCGGCAGCGGTACGGCCTGGACCTGCGGCGCCTGTGTCTGCGGCGCCTGCGCGTGCTGCCCGGACGCATCCGCCGGCACGGCCACCGGCTGCATCAGGACCTGCTCCGGGACCATCCGGGGCTGCGGCTGCGGCTGCGGCGTCCACGGCATCGGCCCCTGCGAGGGGATCTCGCCCAGCTGCGGGCCCGGCAGCAGCGCGGACCCGTCACCCGGGACGTCGAGGTACTCGGGGCCTGTGGTGGGCGGCCCCGCACTGCGCATCGGCACCTGTGTCGGGACCTGGCCCGAGGCCCGGCCGGACGGGGCGCCGGGCACCGCACCCGGCACCGTGCCCTGGCTCGGCGCGGGGGTCTGTGCAGGGCTCTGGACCTGACTCCGGACCGGGTTCTGGACAGCACCCTGGACCGGGTTCTGCACCGGACCGACCGCGTTCTGCACCGCCGCGGGTCCCCGGTCGGCCAGCGACCGTACGACGCCGCCCGAGGCGTCCGGGACTGGCGGGCCCATGTGCAGCGGGCGACGGGCCGGCGGAGGCGTCGGGGCGGCCGTGGACGCGGGCGGCGGAGGCATCCGTACGCCCGAGAAGTCGACCGAGCCGGAGTCCCGGCCACCGGCCTCGTGCGCACCGGACTCCGCGAGGTGCGGGGCGGACGCCACGGGGGCCTGCGCGGGCACCACCTGCGGGTCGCTCCACGCGCCCTGGGAGGCAGGCATCAGCAGGAGGTCGTCGTCCTCAAGTCCGGACTCTGTGGCGTTCCCTGAAGGATCGGAGGGGTCGAGGAAGGTGTAGGCGCCTGGGGCGGGGACGCCCGGCTGCTCCACCATGCCTGCGTTCTCCGGCAGTCCCTCGCCCGGGACCTGGCCGGTGTCAGTCATGCGTACCCCTCGCCCATCTGTAGCGCCAGCGCTTCTACGGCCCGGCCGCCTTCCCTTCCGCCGGCAGGACCCCGTCGCCCGGAACGACCGCTCGACACGACCGCGCCCGTCAGTGGTTGAACGAGCGGGGGTGCCGCGCGGCACGAAAGGTTCCGCGGACACCAAGCATTGTCGCGGCCCTTCGGAGCCGGGGCAGGGAGAACTGCCACGGCCCGCTGTGGGCTGCGCCACGTCGCGCACGTCCCGGGTGTGCCGTACCGCACGCGACCCCAAAGAGGGCCCCTTTTCCAGACATTGGCGAACGATCCACCAACCGCCCATCTGCGGTACAACGATCGGCCAGCCTACCCCGCGCCACCGACAGCGCTCGCCCTGGGGAGCGATCGGCAGAACATCCGTGCGAAGAAAGGGAAATGGTCCCGCCGGATCAGGTACGAGGGCCACGAAACGCCCCGCGAGGAGCCCCCGCTCGGATACGGGGAAGGTCCCGGGCCGGGTACGGGGAAGGTCCCGGGCCGGGTACGGGGAAGGTCCCGGGCCGGGTGCGGAAAGGCCTCAAACCAGGTGCGGGAAGGTCCCTGCCCAGGTAGGGACGGTCCCGCCCGGGTCCGCGGACGCCCCCCCCGTCAGGTACGGGCGTCCCGCGTCGCCCGCTCCTTGCGGCGCCCCGTCACCAGGAACACCACCGCCCGCCTGCGCTCCTCCCAGTCCCCCGCCGGATCGAGATCGACCGTCTGGAAGAGCGTGCACTCCACGGCGTAGCCGCCCTCGCCGAGGGTGCGGGTGATCGCCTCGGCGTCGTCGCGGTTCTGCGCGTGCGTGACGATCCGCTCGGGCCGCCGGTCGACGCAGGCCTGGACGACGGGGGCGCCGCCACCCCCGATGCGTACGACATCCGGTTCGGGGAGGTCCTCCAGTACGTACGGGGCGTGGCCGTGCACCACCTGGAGTTGTACGCCGAACCGCCGCGCGGCAGCCGCGTTCCGTACGCAGGCGTCCGCGCTCGCGTCGACGGCGATGACCGCGGCGCCGAACCGGGCGGCCTCGACGGCGAGCGCGCCGCTGCCGGAGCCGATGTCCCACACGAGGTCCCCGGTGCGCGGGCCGATCCTGGCGAGCTGGGCGGCGCGCAGGCCGGGGGTCTCGCCGTCGGCCAGGTCCTCCCCGTACTCGTCGGACTTCAGCGCCCAGCCGCGCAGTTCCTGCGGGTAGCCGGGTTCGCTGCCGGCGAGCCAGCCGCCGCCCTGGGCGGGGGCCTGGCTGCCGCCGATGACGATGACGACGTTGGGGTCGCGCCAGACGTGGTCGGCGACCCGGTCGGAGGTGAGGACGGTGATGCTCTCGCGGTCGGTGCCGAGCTCCTCGCAGATGACGAAGGTGCGGTGCACGCCGTCGAGGAGCAGGGCGAGTTCGGCGGGGCCCGCTCCCGGCGAGGTGAGGACGGCGACCTTGGTGTGCGCCCGGCAGACGTTGACCGCGCGGCGCAGCGTGCGGCGGTGGGCGACGACCACCTGGGCGTCGTCCCACGGCATGCCGGCGCGGGCGAAGGCGGTGGCGACGGCCGACACGGCGGGCACCACCTCGACCTCCAGGCCGAAGGCGGGTGCGCGCAGGGTCCTCACGACGCCGAAGAAGCCGGGGTCGCCGTCGGCCAGGACGACGGCGGTGCCGCGGTGGCCCGTGATCCGGCGGGCGGCGAGCTCGACGCTGCCGAGCCTGATGCGTTCGGCGCCCGGCGGCACTTCGCTCAGGGCGAGGTGGTGCGGGGCGCCCGCGACGAGGGTGGCCGCCGAGAGGGCGGACCTGGCCGCCGCAGTGAGGGGCGAACCGTCCCAGCCGATCACCGTGACGCGGTCGGCCATCGTCGTCTTGTCTCCTGAAGCGATCGGTGGGGGTGAGGGAGGCTGAGACTACCTGGTCCAGACCACTCCCGGGTCTTGCTCGCGGGGTCCTGACCGGCGTCAGTTCCAGTCGGTGTACGCGGACGCGTAGCCGCCCGCGTCCGCCATCCGGTCGGCGGACCCTTCGAGGTCCTCGGGGAGCAGGCTCCACACGATCAGGTCGGTACGGATGTTCGTCCAGCCTTCGGGGGTGCCGTTCTCGGTGCGCGTACGCGCTATCCAGGCGTTGCGCAGCACACCCTCGCTGATGCAGCCGATCTTCTGGGCGACCTGCTGGGCGGCGGTGTTGTCGGCCGGGGTGCGCAGCTCGATGCGCTCGAAGCGCTGGTCGCGGAAGAGCCACTGGGCCACGGCGAGCACGGCCTCGGTCGCGTATCCCTCGCCGCGCGCCCAGGGGGCGGTGATGTAGGAGATCTCCGCGGCCTGGATGCGCCAGTCGGTGCGGGAGAGGTGCACGAGGCCGACGAGGCGCTGGGTGAGGAACTCGGTGACGGCGAAGACGATGCCGCGGCCCTGGGTGCGCTCGGTGGGCGCGATGCGGCGGACCCAACGGTCGGCGTCGCGCGCGGTGTAGGGGTGCGGGACGGTCGTCCAGGCGGTGACGGCCTCGTCGTTCATCATCTCGATGTGCGCCGGGACGTCCGCCTCCTCGTAGGGGCGCAGCACCAGCCGGTCCGTGCTGATCGAGACGTCCGGGAAGGTGGTAGTCATGCGCTGCTCCATACCGAAGGGGCGTGAACGCACAGCATGCAGCATGCGGCGGGCGCCGCGCATGGCCGGGTCCGTGGTGCGGGTGGCGGGTGTCCCACGGGCCGAAGCCCCGTACTCCGCGCGGGAGTACGG
>NZ_JBSGZD010000453.1:0-4214 GCF_053610825.1 Streptomyces sp. NPDC054863
TTGTTGGGGCCCTCGTAGTCGTCGCCGTAGGCGCCCTTGGAGGGGCGGCGGCGGCGCATCGGGGGCTCGACGCCGTCGGCGAGGCGGCGGGCGGTGACGAGGAAGCCGGTGTGGCCGATCATGCGGTGGTCCGGGCGGACGGCGAGGCCTTCGACGTGCCAGTTGCGGACCATCGACTCCCACGGCTGGGGTTCGGCGAAGCAGCCGATCTCGCGGATGGACTCGACGGTCCTGGCGAGCTGCGTGGTGGTGGCGACGTACGCGCACATGATGCCGCCGGGGACGAGCGCCTTGGAGACGGCTTCGAGGGTTTCCCAGGGGGCGAGCATGTCGAGTACGACGCGGTCGACCTCGGTGTCGGAGAGGTGGTCCTGGAGGTCGCCGACGGTCAGGGTCCACGCGGGGTGGGGGCCGCCGAAGTAGCGCTCGACGTTGCCCTGCGCGATGTCCGCGAAGTCCTGGCGGCGCTCGTAGGAGTGCAGCATTCCGTGGTCGCCGATGGCGCGCAGGAGGAAGGCGCTGAGGGCTCCGGAGCCCACTCCGGCTTCGACGACGCGGGCGCCGGCGAAGATGTCGGCGAAGGCCAGGATCTGCCCCGCGTCCTTGGGGTAGACCACGGCTGCGCCGCGGGGCATGGACAGGACGTAGTCGGGGAGCAGGGGGCGGAGGGCCAGGTAGGCGACGTTCCCCGTGGTACGGACAACACTGCCCTCGGACGCGCCGATCAGCTCGTCGTGCGAGAAGGCACCCTTGTGGGTGTGGAACTGCTTCCCGGCTTCGAGCGTGAACGTGTAGTGGCGGCCCTTGGGGTCAGTCAGCTGGACCTGGTCCCCGACCTTGAAGGGCCCGCGTCGTCGGGCGGCACCGGTCGGTTCGGACATGTGACCAGCCTACCGGCTGTTTGGGGGGCCTCACGCCGCGTCCCGGTTCGCCGGGGGCGTCACTGCGGGCGGGCCATGGCCTTGACGAAGGCGCGCTCGACGTCGGCGGTGGAGAGGACTCCGTAGATCTCGCCGGTTTCCTCGACGACGAGGTATTCGGTGGCGGGGGCGGCGCGGAGCCGGTCGAGGAGGTCTTCGCCCGCGAGTTCGGCGGGGATGCGCAGGCGGTCGGTGAGGTCCTGGGCGAGGCCGCTGACGGCGACCCAGGGGCGGCGGTGTTCGGGGACGGCGCCGATGGCTGCTTCGCGGACGACGGCGGTGGGTTCGCCCTGTCCGTCGACGACGACGAGGGCGCGGGCGCCTGCTTCGTTGGCTCGGCGGAGTGCTTCGGAGAGGGGGGTGGCGGATTCGACGGGGACCGCGCGCCGGGTGAGGGTGCGGGCGCGCAGGTCGGGGAGGTGTTCGCGGAGGCGTGCCACGCGGAGGCTGTTGCCTGCGCCGGTCCAGATGATGGCGGCGAGGATCGCGGCGAGGAGTGCGTCGAGGACGGTGTCCATGCCGGTGATGTCCTGGGTGCGGTTGCCGAGGGCGCCGGTGTGGGTGAGGAGGGGGAGGCCGATGAGGACGGCGACGGCGAGGGCGCGGCCGATCCAGGCGGCGGCGACGGTGCCGGTCATGGGGTTGCCGGTGATCTTCCAGACGACTGCGCGGAGCATGCGTCCGCCGTCGAGCGGGAGTCCGGGGAGGAGGTTGAAGGCGGCGACGATGAGGTTGGAGATCATCAGGCCTGCGAGGAGGACGCCGGGGACGGTGCCTGCTTCGACGAGGTCCATGGCGAGGTAGAAGAGGCCGCCGAGGGCGAGGGAGAGGAGGGGGCCGACGAAGGCGAGGACGAATTCGCGGCCGGGGGTCTCGGTCTCCTTCTCGATTTCGGAGACGCCGCCGAAGAACTGGAGCTGGATGCGCCGGACGGGGAGTTTGAAGCGGAGGGCGGCGACGGTGTGGGCGAGTTCGTGGACGAGTACGGAGGCGTAGAAGGCGACCGCGAAGAAGAGGGAGACGAGGTAGCGGGCGGCGCCCAGTTCGGGCAGGACGAGGTCGAGCTGGCCGCCGAAGACCCAGGTGATGAGGGCGGCGACGACGAACCAGCTGGGGGCGACGTAGACGGGGACGCCGAAGGGGCGGCCCATGAGGAGGCCGCCGCCGGGGCGTTCCGGGCCGCTTTTGGCCTTCTTGCCGCCGGTGCCAGTGGTGTCCGTGGTGTCCGTGCCGGGCTCGGGGCGTCCGCTGTCGCCGCTCTCGTCCACGGTGTCCCTTCGTTGGTGCTGCTTCGTGTCGCCGGTGGAACATCGTACGGAAAACGTTCGTAAATCCTGTGTCTCCCTGATGCCGTTGTGCGGGGCATTGCCCCGATCATGCAGTGCGGGAGGGTCTGCCGTCGATGGTAGGGGGGCGTTGTCAGTGGCGGGCCGTAGGGTCGGTGTCATGAATACGAGTACCGGTCCGGCGGTCGCGGCGAGGCGGCCCACTTCGCTGTCGCCCTCACGGGCGAGCGATTTCATGCAGTGCCCGCTGCTGTACCGGTTCCGGGTGATCGACAAGCTGCCGGAGAAGCCGAGTGAGGCGGCTACCCGGGGGACGCTGGTGCATGCCGTCCTTGAGCGGTTGTTCGACGATCCGGCGGTGGAGCGGACGGCTCCGAAGGCGCGGGCGATGGTGCCGGGGCAGTGGGACCGGCTGCTGGAGTCGAAGCCGGAGCTGTCGGGGCTTTTCGCGGAGGATGCCGGGGGCGAGCGGCTGTCGCGGTGGCTGGGGCAGGCGGAGGACCTGGTCGAGAAGTGGTTCACGCTGGAGGATCCGACCCGGTTGGAGCCTGCGGAGCGGGAGCTGTTCGTGGAGACGGAGCTGGAGTCGGGGCTGCGGCTGCGCGGGGTGATCGACCGGGTGGACGTGGCGCCGTCGGGCGAGGTGCGGATCGTCGACTACAAGACGGGGAAGGCGCCGCGTCCGGAGTATGCGGAGGGTGCGCTGTTCCAGATGAAGTTCTACGCGCTGGTGATCTGGCGGTGGAAGCGGATCGTGCCGCGCAGGCTTCAGCTGGTGTATCTGGGCAGCGGCGACGTGATGACGTACGACCCGACCGAGGAGGACCTGGAGCGGATGGAGCGGAAGCTGCATGCGCTGTGGGAGGCGATCAAGGAGGCGACGGAGACGGGCGAGTGGCGTCCTCGTCCGACGAAGCTGTGCGGCTGGTGCGACCACCGGGCGGTGTGCCCGGAGTTCGGCGGGACGCCGCCGGTCTACCCGTTGGAGGTCCGGCCTCGGGAAGCGTCGGAGTAGGACCGGCGGGCGGGCCGGGGGTCCGGGGGTTGCCCCCGGGTGGACACAGACCGTTGGAGGTCCGGCCTCGGGAAGCGTCGGAGCAGGACCGGCGGGCGGGGCTTCGGCCGGGGGGCCGGGGGTTGCCCCCGGGTGGACACAGACCGTTGGTGGTCCGGCCTCGGGAGGCGTCGGAGCAGGGGGCGGTGGGTCCGGGTGGCGGGCAGGGCAGAATGGGGCCGTCTAGCGAAGGAGTACCTGTGGCTATCCGCGTCCTACTGGTCGACGACCAGCCTCTGCTGCGTACCGGTTTCCGGATGATTCTGGAGGCGGAGCAGGACCTTGCGGTCGTCGGTGAGGCCGGGGACGGTCTGCAGGCGCTCGATCAGGTGCGGGCGTTGCAGCCCGATGTGGTGCTGATGGACATCCGGATGCCGCGGATGGACGGGGTCGAGGCGACCCGGCAGATCACGGGTCCTGGCCGGGACGGTCCGGCGAAGGTGCTGGTGCTGACCACGTTCGACCTTGACGAGTATGTGGTGGAGGCGCTGCGTGCGGGGGCGAGCGGGTTCCTGCTGAAGGATGCGCCGGCGCACGAGCTGGTGCAGGCGATCCGGGTGGTGGCGGCGGGTGAGGCGATGCTGGCGCCGAGCATCACGCGCCGGCTGCTGGACAAGTACGCGGATCATCTTCCGTCCGGCGAGGACGAGGTGCCGGACACTCTGCACACGCTGACGGAGCGTGAGGTGGAGGTGCTGAAGCTGGTGGCGCGCGGTCTGTCGAATGCGGAGATCGCGGCGGACCTGTTCGTGAGCGAGACGACGGTGAAGACGCACGTCGGTCATGTGCTGACGAAGCTGGGGCTGCGCGACCGGGTGCAGGCTGCGGTCTATGCGTACGAGAGCGGTCTGGTGCGTCCTGGCGCGGGTGGCAGTTAGCGGCTGGTGGCAGTCGGCGGCTGGTGGCCGCCTGACGGAGCTCATGGCGGAGGGGCCCCACCGCAATGGTGGGGCC
>NZ_JBSGZD010000454.1:0-4141 GCF_053610825.1 Streptomyces sp. NPDC054863
ATCCGGCTGCGTACGGCGGTCTGTACCTCGGCCTCCTCGGCCGGGTCGGCGGCCAGTCGGCGCAGCCGGTCGGCCACTCGCGCGTCGCCGGTCTCGGCGTGCCGTGCGGCGACTTCCCGCGTCGTCTCCTCGCAGTCCCACAGGCACTCGACGGCGAAGCCGGAGGCGAAGGACGGATCGGTGGCGGCCAGGGCGCCTGCTGCGCGCTGCCGCAGGTGGGAGGAGGCGGTCTCGCGGTAGATGTGCCGCAGTACGGGCGCCGCGGCACAGATCCCGAGGCGGCCGGTGCCGTCCACCAGGGTCCACAGCAACGGCGCGTCGGGGCCGTCGGCCCGGACGGCTTCACGCAGCGCACCCAGGACGAGCGGCGCGTCCTGCGCCGCTCCGCGGCAGGCCAGTACGCCTGCGGCCGAAGCCCCCAGCGCGTCCGGCCGGTGGACCCAGCCGCGGGCCCGGTCCACCGCTTCGGGGCCGCACATCCGCTCGAAGGCGGCGACGGCCGCGTCGGAGACGGTCGGCGACGGGCTCTGCGCCGCGGCTTCGATCAGGTCGAGTACGGCGGGGTCCCGGGACTCCGCGAGGTAGTGCAGCGCAGCGCAGCGCGCCCCGTCGGCCCCGTCGAGCGCCGCCCGGAGGATCGTCGGCCGATCCTCGGGTCCCGCGACGGCCGACAGGCAGCGGGCGGCCGGCACGTGCAGCACGGCGCCCCGCTCCAGGCCCTGCTGGGCCCAGTCGAAGACGGCTTCCACGCTCCATCCCGGGCGGGGTCCTGCGGGTCGCATCTGGCGCTGCCACCGGTCGAACGACCCCTGTTCCTGCGCCGACCTCACCCGGCCGCCCACCGAGTCTCGGGGGTCCTCGGCCCACAGCCGCCAGGGCCTGGGCTCGAAGGCGTCGCGCACGGCGGCGGCCAGCTCCGCGTCCCCCTCGGGGGAGGCGGCGAACCGCGAGAGCACGGGACCGGCCAGCGAGCGCAGCCCGCTGTCGTCGTCGCGCAGCGCGAGCTCGTCGAGCGCCCAGGTCCAGTTGGTGCCGGTCCTGGCGTACTTGCGCAGCAGCACCAGGGCGTCGTCCCTGCCGTACGAGGCGAGGTGCCCGAGGACGGCGAGCGCGAGCCCGGTCCGGTTCTCGTCCGTGTCGAGGAAGTCCTCGGCATCGAAGAGGTGGCTCTCGATCTCGTCGAGGCCGCCGTCGAGGTCCAGGTAGAGGCGGGCGTAGTAGAGCGATCGGTTTTCGACCTGCCAGTCGTGGCGGGGGTCGTTCAGGACACAGTGGTGCAGGGCCGCGAGGGCTTCCGGACGGGGTGCGGCGAGCGCGTGGAGCGTGCCGTCACCCCGGCCCCTCTGCAGGAGGCCGAGCAGTGTGCCGCTCGGCGCTATGGCTGGTTCAAACATGGGAAAAGGCCTCACATCAAACTGTCGACGCAACCGGGAAACGTGCCGTTCCTACGCGGTGCGCCAACATGCCCGGCCGCCCGTCACAGTCTTTCGCTTGATGATGTAGACCATCTTCCTCTGCCTCTCGTCGGTGGCCCGGAGTGGGCCCGTTCCACATATCCGTAATGCGGCGACTTCTGCCCGCACCTGGTGTTTGTGAATCCGTCGTCATGATGGCCCAGCGATTTCGCCACCGCGACCACATTTACGACCTCCCCCGGTCCCCCCTCACCAGGAGGCCTTCACTGGGCGCCGAACAGCTCCAGCAGGTGCTTCTTGTCGAACATCCGGGCGGTGTCGACGGCGGACGGCGTTCCGGCCGCCGGGTCGGCACCACCGGCAACCAGTACCCGGACCACCTCGTCCTCACCCTTGAAGACGGCGCCGGCGAGCGGCGTCTGCCCCCGGTCGTTCGCGCGGTTCGCGTCCGCCCCTCGCGTCAGCAGCGCCTCCACCGCAGCCGCGTGCCCGTGGTACGCCGCGAGCATCACCAGGGTCTGCCCCTGGTCGTTGGTGAGGTCCGGCGAGACTCCCGCGTCCACGTAGGCGGCGAGCGCCTCGGTCCCGCCCTGCCGGGCAAGATCGAAAATCTTGGTCGCCAGTTCGACGACCTCGGGGTCCGGAGCTTCGCTCATCGTGGAAAGCCTGCCTTTCTCATGCCGTGACCAGGGGTGCACGGCGTGGGAGCCGTACGAGTGAATCGTCAGGGTACTGCCCGTCCGGCGACATGAGCCGGGCCCCGGACGGCAAAGATCACCACGAGGGCAGCAGGCTCTGCCAGTCCAGTGAAAAAGACGAAAAATGACCCGATTGCACGATTTGCGGCACGGATACTTTCTGTGAGCCTGGAAGGACTCATGGTGACTGTCCCCATCAACCAGGAGAACACTCATGATCCTGTCCATCTCAGGTGTCGTGCTGCTCGGCATCATCGTCTTCCTGTTCTTCCGGAAGGACGGACTCAAGGCGTCCCACGCCCTGGTCTGTGCGCTCTTCGGCTTCTACCTCGCGGGCACCGCCATCGCCCCGAGCATCAAGGCCGGAGGAGCAAGCCTCGCCAGCCTCTTGGGCGGGATCAAGTTCTGACCCCGCGTTCCCCCACTCTCACTTCAGGAGTCCGACGTGGCCCGGCGTCCCCTCCCCCGCATTCTGAGCAGCAGCAGTGTCTCGGTGGCCCGCAGCCGCGAGCTGGCGCGCACTGCCGCCGACAGCGCCACGGACGTGCTCCATCCGCTCATCACGATCAGCCGCGGCCTGCGCAAGCTCGCCGCGGCCGGTCGGGCCCGCTGGTCCGGCACCCCCAAGGAGAAGCGCGGTCCCGCGCTGTTCCTGGTGGGTGCCGTCGTCCTGGTGGTCGCGCTCATCCCGTACGGGCCGCTGCTCGCCCTGATCACGGTGATGGCCGCGGCTGCCTGGAAGGGCCATGAACGCGCACCCGTGCAGACCGGCCCCGCGCCGGAGCAGACGGAGCGGCTCCAGTCCCTCTACGAGGCGCTGGTGCCGTACTTCTCCGTGCCCGAGGACCCCGACCCGCTCTTCGCGCACGGCGGCGAGTGGGACAGGGCCTTCAGCGAGTACGAGTTCGACGACTCCGGCCGGCCGCGTCGGCTGCTGATCCGCTACCCCGCGTACTTCCCCGACGGCGAGGCCTCCTCCCGGGCCCGCATCGAGCACTTGCTGCACGCCAAGTCCGGGCGTGGCCGCGAGTACCGCTTCGACTGGGACGAGGAGGGCAACCAGCTCGTCATGACGGTGCTGGACGCGCTCCCCACGACGATCGCCGCCCAGCGCTTCGTCACCGCCCCCGGCGAGACCGTCCTCGGCTTCACCGACGCCGACGCCGTGCCCCGCACGGTCCCCGTCCACGGGGGCGACGAGCCGCACGACGCGACCCCGGTGATCTGGCGGACCGGACCGCGCTCCACCGAGCCCCACCTGCTGGTCGTCGGCCAGCCGGGCAGCGGCACGACCAGCCTGCTGCGGTCGATCGCCCTGCAGGCGCTGGAGGACGGCGACGTACTGATCACCGAGGGCAGCGGCACCGGCGAGTACGCCTGCCTCACCGGCCGCAGCGGCGTCCTGGCCGTCGAGTGCGGACTGTCCGGCGCCCTGGCGAGCCTGGAGTGGGCCGCGTCCGAGACCGAGCGGCGGCTGATCTCCGCCAACCGGGCCCGGCAGGCGGGCCGCAGCGCCCCCGACGACACCAGACGCCCGCTGTGGATCCTGCTGGACCGGCCGAGCGTCTTCGGCCACCTGGCAGCCGCCGACGGCCGCACCGACCCGCAGCAGTTGCTCCAGGTGCCGCTGCGGCACGGCCGGGCGGCGAACGTGACGGTGGTGGTGGCCGAGCAGTTCGACGCGGTGGACACCCTCAGCGATTCGGTACGCGCCCACACGCGTGCACGGGCCGTGCTCGGCCCGGCCACCCCGGCCGAGGTCGAGGCCGTCCTGGGCGCCCCGCCGCACACCACGCCGACGCCGGACGTTCCGCCGGGGCGGGGTTACGCCCGGCTCGGCGCGGGCCCGGTGATGCGCCTTCAGGTACCCGCCACCCCCGACCCGTACGACGACGCCACGAGCGAGTCGCAGCGACAGGCGGTGCTGGAACTGCTGCCGGAGCGTTCCGTCCCCCTGGACGGCTCCCGGGAGAACCGGGACGAGGATCCTCGGGAGGACCGGAACGCGGCCCCGGTGCCCGCCGAGGG
>NZ_JBSGZD010000455.1:0-4137 GCF_053610825.1 Streptomyces sp. NPDC054863
TTACTGGGGAGTACGGGCCGTCGGGCCACGTCCGGCCCTGCTCCGTGCCCACTCGATGCGACTTCAAGGTCTACGGAGAGGTAGGGTCGGACTCGGTCGGGGACATCCCATTCAAGCTCGCCGTGGCGTCGAAACCTCGGCGTACCAACGAGGAGATCGGTTCGTGACGATCCGCGTAGGAATCAACGGCTTCGGCCGCATCGGGCGTAACTACTTCAGGGCGCTCCTGGAACAGGGTGCGGACATTGAGATTGTTGCTGTCAACGACCTGGGTGACACCGCGACCACCGCGCACCTTCTGAAGTACGACACCATCCTGGGCCGCCTCAAGGCCGAGGTGTCGCACACCGAGGACACCATCACCGTCGACGGTCACACCATCAAGGTGCTGTCCGAGCGCAACCCCGCCGACATCCCGTGGGGCACGCTGGGCGTCGACATCGTGATCGAGTCCACCGGCATCTTCACCAAGAAGGCCGACGCCGAGAAGCACATCGCCGGCGGCGCGAAGAAGGTCCTCATCTCGGCTCCGGCCAAGGACGAGGACATCACCATCGTGATGGGCGTCAACCAGGACAAGTACGACGCGGCCAACCACCACGTCATCTCCAACGCCTCCTGCACCACCAACTGCGTGGCGCCGATGGCCAAGGTCCTCGACGAGAACTTCGGCCTGGTCAAGGGCCTGATGACGACGGTTCACGCGTACACCAACGACCAGCGCATCCTGGACTTCCCGCACTCGGACCTGCGTCGTGCCCGCGCCGCCGCCGAGAACATCATTCCGACCACGACGGGTGCCGCCAAGGCCACCGCCCTGGTCCTCCCGCAGCTCAAGGGCAAGCTCGACGGCATCGCGATGCGCGTGCCGGTCCCGACCGGTTCGGCCACCGACCTGGTCGTCGAGCTGGGCCGCGAGGTCACCAAGGACGAGGTCAACGCCGCGTTCAAGAAGGCCGCCGACGACGGTGACCTGCACGGCTTCCTCACGTACACCGAGGACCCGATCGTCTCCTCCGACATCGTGGGCGACCCGTCGTCCTGCACCTTCGACTCCTCCCTGACGATGGTTCAGGAAGGCAGGACGGTGAAGATCCTCGGCTGGTACGACAACGAGTGGGGCTACTCGAACCGCCTGGTCGACCTGACCGTCTTCGTCGGCGGCCAGCTCTGACCTGCAGTACTGAGAGCATGAAGATGTGAGCTACAGGGCTCGGGCAGCGCAATGCGGCGCTGTGCGAGCCCTGTGGCCTGTCCAGCCCTCCTGAGGAGCCGTAACTCAATGAAGACGATTGACGAACTCATCGCCGATGGCGTAGCGGGCAAGCGGGTTTTCGTCCGCGCCGACCTCAACGTGCCGCTCGACGGCACGGCCATCACCGACGACGGCCGCATCCGCGCCGTCCAGCCGACGATCGCCAAGCTCGCCGCCGCGGGCGCGCGCGTGATCGTCGCCTCGCACCTGGGCCGCCCCAAGGGCGCCCCGGACCCGGCCTTCTCGCTCGGCCCGGCCGCCGCCCGTCTCGGTGAACTGCTCGGCACCGACGTGGCGTTCGCGACCGACACGGTCGGCGAGTCCGCCCGCGCCACCGTCGACGCACTGGCCGACGGCGAGGTCGCGGTTCTTGAGAACCTGCGCTTCAACGCCGGTGAGACGTCCAAGGACGACGCCGAGCGCGGCGCCTTCGCCGACGAGCTCGCCTCGCTGGCCGACCTGTACGTGGGCGACGGCTTCGGCGCCGTGCACCGCAAGCACGCCTCGGTCTTCGACCTGCCGGCCCGCCTGCCGCACGCGGCGGGCGACCTCATCGCCACCGAGGTCGGCGTCCTGAAGAAGCTCACCGAGGACGTCGAGCGTCCGTACGTCGTCGTCCTCGGCGGTGCCAAGGTCTCCGACAAGCTCGGTGTGATCGACCATCTCCTGGAGAAGGCCGACAAGATCCTGGTCGGCGGCGGCATGGCGTACACCTTCCTCAAGGCCCAGGGCCACGAGGTCGGCATCTCGTTGCTGCAGGAGGACCAGATCCCGGTCGTCCTGGAGTACCTGTCGCGCGCCGAGAAGAAGGGCGTCGAGTTCGTCCTGCCGGTCGACGTCCTGGTCTCCGCGGACTTCCCGGACCTGAAGACGAAGGCCCCGGCCCACCCGACCACGGTCGCTGCCGACGCCATCCCGGCCGACCAGGAGGGTCTGGACATCGGCCCCGAGACCCGCAAGCTGTACGCATCGAAGCTCGCCGACGCGGCCACCGTCTTCTGGAACGGTCCGATGGGCGTCTTCGAGCACCCCGACTACGCGGGCGGCACCGCGGCCGTCGCGCAGGGTCTGCTGGACAGTGACGCCTTCACTGTCGTCGGCGGTGGCGACTCGGCCGCCTCCGTCCGCATCCTGGGCTTCGACGAGAACGCTTTCGGCCACATCTCGACCGGCGGCGGCGCAAGCCTCGAATACCTGGAAGGCAAGACCCTTCCGGGCCTTGCCGCACTGGAGGACTGATCCAAGAATGAGCACCACCCGCACCCCGCTGATGGCGGGCAACTGGAAGATGAACCTCAACCACCTTGAGGCCATCACCCACGTACAGAAGCTCGCCTTCGCGCTGGCCGACAAGGACTTCGACGCGGTCGAGGTCGCGGTCCTGCCGCCCTTCACCGACCTGCGCTCGGTGCAGACCCTGATCGACGGCGACAAGCTGAAGATCAAGTTCGGCGCCCAGGACATCTCGGCGCACGACTCCGGTGCGTACACCGGTGAGATCTCCGGCGCCATGCTCGCCAAGTTCAAGTGTGCGTACGTCGCGATCGGGCACTCCGAGCGCCGCCAGTACCACAACGAGACCGACGAAATCGTCAACGCCAAGGTGAAGGCCGCGTACAAGCACGGCCTGACCCCGATCATGTGCGTCGGCGAGGGCCTGGACATCCGCAAGGCCGGCAACCAGGTCGAGTACACCCTCGCCCAGGTCGACGGCGGCTTGAAGGACATTCCGGCCGAGCAGGCCGAGTCCATCGTCATCGCGTACGAGCCGGTCTGGGCCATCGGCACCGGCGAGGTCGCGACCCCCGAGGACGCGCAGGAGGTCTGCGGCGCGATCCGCGGCCGTCTCGCCGAGCTGTACTCGCAGGAACTGGCCGACAAGGTCCGCATCCAGTACGGCGGTTCGGTCAAGTCCGGCAACGTCGCCGCGATCATGGCGAAGCCGGACGTGGACGGCGCGCTGATCGGCGGCGCGGCGCTGGACGCCGACGAGTTCGTCAAGATCGTGCGTTTCCGCGACCAGTGAGTATGCGGTAGCGCGGATCCGTCGTACCCTTGCGGGGGCCGAGGAGGTGCGTCCTCCCGGCCCCCGTTGTCCGTCAGATCCGTTAGAGCAGTCCAAGGGAATTCCGGAAAGTAGGGACCAGCCGTGGTTATGGGGTTCTCGATCGCCCTGATCGTATTCAGCCTGCTGCTGATGCTGCTGGTTCTGATGCACAAGGGGAAGGGCGGCGGCCTCTCCGACATGTTCGGTGGCGGCATGCAGTCGTCCGTCGGAGGGTCCTCGGTCGCCGAGCGCAACCTCGACCGGATCACGGTCGTCATCGGCCTGATCTGGTTCGGGCTGATTGTGGTGCTCGCGCTGCTGATGAAGCTCAAGGGCTGACTCGTACGACTGACGGTACGACGCGCGGGACGCGGCCTATCATGGGCGGGCGTCCCGGCGTCGGGGTGTAACTCCCGTCACTGGACGCGCGTTGGGCTTTTTCGAGACTGGGCGCCCGCCGCCCGGCCGCTCGACGAAGCTTCGCAGCACCATCACGCAGGGAGTTACGACCGTGGCAAGTGGCAACGCGATCCGGGGAAGCCGGGTCGGAGCGGGGCCGATGGGCGAGGCTGAGCGCGGCGAGTCCGCGCCCCGCCTGCGCATCTCCTTCTGGTGCTCCAACGGGCACGAGACACAGCCGAGCTTCGCAAGCGACGCGCAGGTCCCGGACAACTGGGACTGCCCGCGCTGCGGATTCCCGGCCGGACAGGACCGGGACAACCCGCCGGCGCCGCCGCGCATCGAACCGTACAAGACGCATCTCGCGTACGTACGGGAGCGGCGCAGCGACGCGGACGGCGAGGCGATCCTCGCCGAGGCACTCGCGAAACTGCGC
>NZ_JBSGZD010000456.1:0-4099 GCF_053610825.1 Streptomyces sp. NPDC054863
GGCCCGCCGTACCCGCCGTGCTCGTCGTCCGTGCTGCCCGGCCAGTCCGTCCTCCGGGTCACGGACTAGCTCTTGGCCGCCGCGGCCTTGGCCGTCTTGGCCTTGGCCGCCGGAGCCGGTACGGACTTCGTGTCGGCGGCCGGTGCGGCCCCCGCCACGTCCGCGCCGGGCTCGCCCTCGGGAGCGTCCTTCTTGGGCTTGACGCCGACGCCCAGCTTCTCCTTGATCTTCTTCTCGATCTCGTCGGCGAGATCGGGGTTGTCCTTCAGGAAGTTGCGGGCGTTCTCCTTGCCCTGGCCGAGCTGGTCGCCCTCGTACGTGTACCAGGCGCCCGCCTTGCGGACGAAGCCGTGCTCCACGCCCATGTCGATCAGCCCGCCCTCGCGGCTGATCCCCTGGCCGTAGAGGATGTCGAACTCGGCCTGCTTGAAGGGCGGCGCGACCTTGTTCTTGACGACCTTGACGCGGGTGCGGTTGCCGACCGCGTCCGTGCCGTCCTTGAGGGTCTCGATGCGGCGGATGTCGAGGCGCACCGAGGCGTAGAACTTGAGCGCGCGGCCACCGGTCGTGGTCTCCGGCGAGCCGAACATCACACCGATCTTCTCGCGGAGCTGGTTGATGAAGATCGCGGTGGTCTGGGACTGGTGCAGCGCACCAGTGATCTTGCGCAGCGCCTGGCTCATCAGCCGGGCCTGGAGACCGACGTGCGAGTCGCCCATTTCGCCCTCGATCTCCGCACGCGGCACGAGCGCCGCCACGGAGTCGATGACGATCAGGTCGATGGCGCCGGAGCGGACCAGCATGTCCACGATTTCCAGCGCCTGCTCGCCGGTGTCCGGCTGGGAGAGGATCAGGTTGTCCGTGTCGACGCCGAGTGCCTTGGCGTACTCGGGGTCGAGCGCGTGCTCCGCGTCCACGAAGGCGACCGTGCCGCCGGCCTTCTGTGCGTTGGCCACGGCGTGCAGTGTCAGGGTCGTCTTGCCGGAGGACTCCGGCCCGTACACCTCCACCACACGGCCGCGCGGCAGTCCGCCGACGCCGAGGGCGATGTCCAGGGCGGTGGACCCGGTGGAGATGACCTCGATGGGGTCGTTCGGCCGGTCGCCGAGGCGCATCACCGCGCCCTTGCCGAATTGTCGTTCAATCTGTGCGAGGGCGGCGTCCAGCGCCTTCTCGCGGTCGGTGCCTGCTGCCATGGGTTCCACCCGATTTGCTTGAGTCGATCGCTTCACGTCAATGACGCTAACGCCTGCCACTGACAATCGGCCTCGGCGTCGCCCCGACCTGTGGATAACCCCATGAGAACCACCGGGGTCACAGGGCCGGACCACCAATGAGAATGGATGTTCGATTTTGCTGTCAAGTGAGACCCGCGGGCCTCCCGGCAGGTCCTTCAGGAGTTCAGGCGCCGTCCCCCGGCGCGGGCGGAGGCGGCTGCTGCGCGTCGCGGTCGCGGCGCAGCGCACCCCGGACCCGGGCCAGCGCCGACGCCCTCCTGCTCCGGTGGCCGTGCACCCGGGGGTCGTCGGTCACGTCGTACCGCTTCACGTACGCCCCCAGGAACGCCTGGAGCGTGGCGACGGCGGGGATCGCGATGAGCGCGCCGACCGCACCCATCAGCGCGGTGCCCGCGACGACCGAGCCGAAGGCGACGGCCGGGTGGATGTCGACCGTCTTCGCGGTGAGTTTGGGCTGCAGGATGTAGTTCTCGAACTGCTGGTAGACGACCACGAAACCGAGCACCCACACCGCGTACCAGGGGTTCACCGTGAAGGCGATCAGCATCGGCAGCGCACCCGCCAGATACGTGCCGATGGTGGGGATGAACTGCGAGATCAGACCCACCCACACCGCGAGCGCGGGTGCGTACGGCACTCCGAGGATCACCAGCAGGACGTAGTGCGCGACGCCCGAGATCAGGGCCATCAGGCCGCGTGAGTAGAGGTAGCCGCCGGTCTTGTCGACGGCGATCTCCCAGGCGCGCAGCACCTCCATCTGCCGGGCGGGCGGCAGTACGGAGCACAGTGCGCGGCGCAGCCGGGGCCCGTCGGCGGCGAAGTAGAACGAGAACAGGAAGATCGTCAGCAGCTTGAACAGGCCGCCCAGCACCGTCGTGGAGACGTCCAGGACGCCGCTCGCGCTGTTCTGTACGTACTTCTGGAGCCAGTCGGAGCGCAGCAGGCTGTCCTGCACCTCGACCCTGGACAGTTCGGTGTTGAAGGTGAGGTTGATCCAACTGATCACCGAGTCCAGGTACTTGGGGAACTCCTCGACCATCTCCACGATCTGACCGGCCAGCATCGACCCGAGCATCACGACGAAGCCGAGGCCCGCGACCATCACGCCGAAGAAGACCAGGAAGGTGGCGAGGCCGCGGCGCATCCCCCTGGCCGCCATCCGCCCGACCGCCGGCTCCACCGCGAGGGCGAGGAAGAAGGCGATCACGATGTTCAGGAGCAGCGCGATGAGCTGGTGGAACGCCCAGTAGCCGAGCTGGTAGCAGGCGTAGAGGGCGAGGGCGAGCGCCATCGCGCGCGGCAGCCAGCGGGGCATGCGCGCCGGGCCGGTGGGCGGGGCCCCGGGGGGCGCCGTGCTCGGCCGGTCGGTTGCCTGGGCTTGCGCGGGATCCGGGGCTTTCGCCCGGTCCTGGGCGCTCTCATCAGTCGGGGCCACGGGGCCAAGTGTCACTCATGAGTACGACAACGACGCACTCGTGTCACCTCGTGGAGGCGGCCCTCAGCGGCACCTCATAGAGGCATCTCGCGGGGCCGGGTGTCAGCGCCTGTCCCGGGGGACGTCCATCGCACCGCACACGGCCTGCCACACGCTCTTCGCGTCCCAGCCCGCGTCGAGCGCCTCGTACACCGTACGGCCGCCGAGTTCGGACATCACATGGTCGCGGGCGAAGGAGTCGGCGTAGCTCTCGCCGAAGTGCGCCGCCATCCGCTCCCAGAAAATCGTCAACCGCATGACATCAGTATCGCGCCCCTGAGAGTGCAGAGCGGTCCGCACCCCTTGCCTCCCGCGTCATCCGCCCTACCGTCGGCACATGGCTGGAATTGGAGCATCACCCCTCGCCCGTGCCGAGCACTTCGTCTGGCTGACCGCCCGGGTCCTGGAGCAGCGGCGTTTCGCGTACCACTTCCTCGGCGGCGGCGCGGATCAGGTCGAGACCGCGCTCACCGCGTACCTGGGTGAGGACGGCGGTTTTGGCCACGCGCTGGAACCCGATCTGCGGGGCCCGGTGAGTCAGCCGCTGCACACGGCGCACGCGCTGCGCGTGCTCGAATCGATCGGCCGCTGCGGCGGCACGCGCGTGGAGCGCGTCTGCCGCTATCTGACCGAGGTGTCGGCGAAGGACGGCGCGCTGCCCGCCGTGCACCCCTCGCAGCGCGGCTATCCGGCCGCGCCCTTCGTCCCCGTCCTGGACGATCCGCCGAGCGAGCTGCTGGCGACGGGCCCGGTGGTGGGGCTGCTGCACCGCAACGAGGTGTGGCACGCCTGGCTGTTCCGGGCCACCGACTTCTGCTGGGCCGCGGTGGAGTCCCTGCGGACGTCGCATCCGTACGAGGTCCAGGCCGCCGTCGCGTTCCTGGACGGCGTCCCGGACCGCTCCCGCGCCCAGGCCGCCGCGGACCGGCTCGGCCGATTGGTGCGCGAACAGGAGCTGGTGGTGCTGGACCCGGCCGAGCGCGACGAGATGCCGGTGGCGCCCGGCTACGCCCCCGGCGAGCACCACTTCGCGTACGACTACGCGCGCGTGCCGGACTCCCTGGCACGCGCCTGGTTCACGGACGAGGAGATGGCGCGCTCCCTGGACTTCCTGGCGGCGGAGCAGCAGGAGGACGGCGGCTGGCCGCTCCGGTGGCGGGCGTGGGCACCGGGGGCGGCGCTGGAGGCGCGTCCGCTCGTGACCATCGAGGCGCTGCGCACGCTCCGGGCGTACGGGCGCACCATCGACTGACCGGGAAGGGGCGCTGGAGGGGTGCCGCAGGGGGGCCGCCCAGCGACGCCCGGTCGGCCGAGCGGCACATGGCGGGGAGATCGCCGTCGGTCAGGATCAGCTCGCGCGGGCCCTCCGACATGTCCAGGACGAGGA
>NZ_JBSGZD010000457.1:0-4056 GCF_053610825.1 Streptomyces sp. NPDC054863
CGCCAGTTCGAACCTGGTCGTCCGCTCCACATGAAGAAGGCCCCGGTCACCTCGACCGGGGCCTTCTTCGTCGTCCCCCGTGGTCATGACATTTGTCATCGGGAGCGGTGACAGCGCGCACTGCCGTCGGCCCCCGGCCGGCGGGAGCCTTGGGACATGACCACCCACGCAGAGCTTGTGATCGACGTCGAAGGGCTCCGGCGGACGTACGCCGGGGGATTCGAGGCCGTCCGTTCCGTCTCCTTCTCCGTGGCGCGCGGCGAACTCTTCGCGCTCCTCGGAACGAACGGCGCGGGCAAGACCTCCACACTGGAACTGCTGGAGGGCCTGGCCCCGCCGAGCGGTGGTTCTGTCCGGGTCCTGGGACACAATCCGCACAGGGAGCGGGCGAAGGTGCGCCCCCGGGTCGGCGTGATGCTCCAAGAGGGCGGATTCCCCTCGCAGTTGACGGTGCTGGAGACCGCCCGGATGTGGGCGGGCTGCACGAGCGGTGCGCGGCCGGTCGGCGAGGCCCTGGAGCTGGTGGGTCTCGGCAAGCGTCATTCCGTACGGGTCATCCAGCTGTCCGGCGGTGAACGGCGGCGGCTCGACCTGGCGATGGCGGTGCTCGGCCGACCGGAGATCCTCTTCCTCGACGAGCCGACGACCGGCCTCGACGCCGAAGGGCGGCGCGAGACCTGGGAGTTGGTGCGCGAGCTGCGCGAGCAGGGCACGACCGTACTGCTGACGACGCACTACCTCGAAGAGGCCGAGGAGCTGGCCGACCGGCTGGCGATCATGCACGAGGGCCGGATCGCCGCCGAGGGGCGGGTGGACGAGGTGGTCGCCGCACATCCCTCCCGGATCAGCTTCGAGCTGCCGGCCGGGTACCACATGGGGGACCTGCCGCCGCTGGGCCGGCTGGGCGTCACCGAGCACCGACTGACCGGCAACACCGTCCAGTTGACCACTCCCACCCTTCAGCGGGCGGCCACCGGGCTGCTGGTCTGGGCGGAGACGGCCGGCGTGGAGCTGCGCGGCCTCGACGTGCGGTCCGCGTCCCTGGAGGAGGCCTTCCTGCACATCGCACGGGAGGCGAAGGAATCGACGGCCACCGCTACGGCCGCGGCGAAGACGACGAGGGAAGAGGTGGCGGCGCGATGAGCGGCACGCTGACGCACGCAGACGCGGGACACGCGACGACGGCCGGACCGCGCACCACGGCCGCCGGCCGGATGAAGGCCCTCGCCCGGGCCGAACTCACCCTGCTGGGGCGGCACAAGGCCGGTCTGGTGATGCTGCTGATCATGCCGCTCGCCCTGACCCTCTCGGCCCTGTCGGTCGCCAAGGGCATGGACCTGGAGAAGATGGGTCTTTCGCTCGGCACGATGCTGATCCCGACGGCGGTGGCGTACGTACTGATCTTCAGCATCTACACCACGCTGGTCGGCACCTACGTCACCCGCCGCGAGGAGCTGGTGCTCAAGCGGCTGCGCACCGGGGAGCCCGGCGACGTGGAGATCCTGGCGGGCACGTCCATCGCCGCGCTCGTGGCCGGGCTGGTGCAGTGCCTGGTGCTGCTGGTGGCGGGGGCCCTGCTGCTGGACGTGGAGATGCCGTCCAACGTGCTGTTCGTGGCGGGCGGCATCCTGATCGGAATCGTGCTCGCGGCGCTCCTCGCGGCGGCGACGGCGGCCTTCACGAAGTCCGTGGAGGGCTCGCAGCTCACCATCGCTCCCGTCATGCTGGTCTCGATGTTCGGCTCCGGGCTCTTCTTCCCGCTGGAGGTCCTCCCGGACGCCGCCGCCCGGGTCTGTGAACTGCTGCCGCTCTCCCCGGTGGTGGAACTGATGCGGGGCGGCTGGACCGGCAGCCTGAGCGGGGCCGGGGCGCTGGGCTCCGTGGCCGTCGCGGCGGCCTGGATCGTACTGTCGGTGTTCACGGTCAAGAAGCGGTTCCGCTGGGAGCCGCGGCGATAGGGCCGACGACCTGCGAAGACCCTCCCCCGTGTTCCCGAGGACGTCCCTCGGGACGCGGGGCGGGGGTCGAGGAAGCGAGACGGGGATGAAGGGTTTCTGGCGCAGGCGCAGCCGGGCCGCGAAGCTGGATCTGTACATGCGCGTCACGCTGTACGTACTGCCGTGGTTCATCAGTCTCGGCGTCATGCTCCCGCTCCCCTCGGACCTGGTGCGGGAGAGCGGGCCCGTCGCACTGGCCCAGGGGCTGCTGGCGGTGGTCCTGGTGCAGTGCGCGCTCTCGATGCACGCGCTCTCCCGCGGCTTCGCCCACCGGCTGCACGGCGCACCGGCCCCCTGGCGGACCACCACGGTCTCCCTGGTGCTGGGCGGGGTCGTCGTGGCCCTGGCCGTGATCCTCCAGGCCACCGGCGGGCTCAACGCCCGGAACGACGACGGCTCCGGTCTGATCGTCCTCCTCTGGTACGGACTGTTCCCCACGATGATGTCCGTCTACGCCATGTCGACCGTCCGACGGCTCGTCCTGTGGACGTTCGTGGCCGCCGTCCTGGTGGCCACCGCCGCGGGGGTCGCGACGCACCGTCTCGAACTCGCCGTCGGCAGTGCGCTCTCGATCCTCCTCCTGGGCGCGTTCGGCCTGGTGGCCTACCGCTCGTCGGTCTGGTTCATCGCGATGGTCTGGGAACTCGACCGGGCCCGGGACGCCCAGGCCCGTCTCGCGGTCGCCGAGGAGCGGCTCCGCTTCGGCCGGGACCTGCACGACGTGATGGGCCGCAACCTCGCCGTCATCGCGCTCAAGAGCGAGCTGGCCGTCCAGCTCGCCCGGCGCGGCAGGCCCGAGGCCGCCGAGCAGATGGCCGAGGTGCAGCGGATCGCGCAGGAGTCGCAGCGCGAGGTGCGCGAGGTCGTACGCGGCTACCGGGAGGCCGACCTGCGCAACGAGATCGAGGGCGCTCGCGGGGTGCTGGCCGCCGCCGGAATCAGCTGCCTGGTGGAGGACGGCCTCGGTACGGACCTGCCCGCCGGGCTCCAGTCGGCGCTCGGCTGGGTCGTCCGCGAGACGACCACCAACGTCCTGCGGCACGGCAACCCGAAGAGCTGCACCCTGCGTCTGACCTCGGACGGGGTCCGTGCGCTGCTCGTCGTCGAGAACGACGGGACGGCGGCGGAAAGCGCCGTCGGGCCGTCCGGTTCCGGCCTGGCCGGACTGCGCGAGCGGCTGGCCGCCGTGGGCGGCACGCTGGTCGCGGGAGCGACCGAGGAGGGCACGTTCCGGGTGACGGCCGAGGTCCCGCTGACCCTGCCCGAGGGGGCAGCCACACGCACGGAGAAGAAGGTGGGACACATGAGCCCGGAATCAGCAGGTGTCGTGTGAGCGCCGTACGCGTCCTGCTCGCCGACGACGAGCACCTCATCCGGGGGGCGCTGGCCGCACTGCTCGCGCTGGAGGACGACCTGGAGGTGGTGGCCGAGGCGGCCACCGGGCCCGAGGCGCTCGCCATGGCGCTCCAGCACCGGCCCGACGTGGCGGTGCTCGACCTCCAGATGCCCGGTCTCGACGGTGTGGCGGTGGCCACATCGCTGCGGACCGAACTGCCGGACTGCCGGACCATGATCGTGACCAGTCACGGGCTGCCGGGACACCTGAAAAGGGCGCTCGCCGTGGGCGTGCGCGGCTTCGTGCCGAAGACCGTCAGCGCCCAGCGGCTGGCCGAGATCATCCGTACCGTACAAGCCGGAAACCGTTATGTGGACCCGGAGTTGGCGGCCGACGCGATCGCGGCCGGAGACTCGCCGCTGACCGTCCGCGAGGCCGAGGTGCTGGAGCTCGCGGCGCACGGGGCACCCGTCGCGGAGATCGCCGAGCGGGCCGCGCTGAGCCAGGGAACCGTACGGAACTACCTGTCGTCGGCCGTCTCGAAGCTGGGGGCGGAGAACCGGCATGCGGCAGTGCGTCTCGCACGGGAGCGGGGTTGGGTATAGTTGGCCTCGCGCCACGGCGCAACGCGGACGTAGCTCAGTTGGTAGAGCGCAACCTTGCCAAGGTTGAGGTCGCCAGTTCGAACCTGGTCGTCCGCTCCACATGAAGAAGGCCCCGGTC
>NZ_JBSGZD010000458.1:0-4037 GCF_053610825.1 Streptomyces sp. NPDC054863
CCACCGGGACGCGGGGCGCCGCCCTGCGGGCGGGGCATGCCACCGGGGCGCGGACGGCCGGCGCCGCCCTGGCCACCCTGCGGACGCGGAGCGCCGCCGGGGCCGCCCTGCGGACGCGGGGCGCCACCGGGCGCACCGGCACCGCCGGGACGGGGGGTGCCACCCGGACGGGGCGCCTGCGGGCGCGCCATGCCGGTGGAACCGCCGGAGGTGAAGGGGTTGTTGCCGGGGCGGGGACCCGAGGGACGGGCACCGCCGGGACGCGGGGCGCCCTGGCCTGCGGGGCGTGCGGGACGCTCGCCGCCGCGCTCGCCACCACGGTTGTCGCGCTGGCCTCCCTCACGGGGGGCGCTGTCACGCTGGGCCGGGGCCGGACGGGCCGGACGCGGACCGGGAGTGGCACCGGCGGGACGCGCGGCCGGGGCCGCTGCCGGAGCGGCGTTCTCGGCCGGAGCGCTCTGGGCCGGCTCGGGAGCCGAGAACTCCGCCTGCGGCACCGGGGTGACCGGGGCCGGCTTGGCCACTGCGGGCTTGGGGCCCGGACGCGGACCGGCGGCCGGGGCCGGGGTCGCGGCGGGGGCCGTGGGCTCGCTCTTGGGGGCCTCGGCAGCGGCCGGCTTGGGGGCCGGTACGCCGGGCTTGGGGGCGCCGGGGCGGGGAGCCGCCGGAGCCGGGGTCGCCGCGGACGGGGCCGCGGGCTTGGCAGGCGTCGCCTTGCGGGGCGCGCCGGGCTTTGCTGCGGACTTGCCGGCGTTGCCGCCGGGACCCTGCAGTGCGTCAGTCAACTTGCGTACAACCGGCGCCTCGATCGTCGAGGACGCCGAACGGACGAATTCACCAAGTTCTTGGAGCTTGGCCATGACGACCTTGCTCTCCACACCGAACTCCTTGGCGAGTTCGTATACCCGGACCTTAGCCACTTCGCTCCTTTTAGGTCCGGGTTGAACGCCGGACCGTCGCTACTTCATGGGCGTACTCATCGCGTACTCATCGAGTGCTCATCGCAATCTCGACCTACTTCCAACTCGCGAGGTACCTGACCGCACGGGGACCCGTGCCGTTCGTTTGGTGCGTCTTACGGTGTCGCCTGCTCGACGTACTGCGCCACGTATTTCTCCAGTGGCGCGGTATCCAGCGGCCCCTGGCCCCGAAAGGCCCGGGGAAACGCCCTGCGGCGGACCGCCAGGTCGTAACAGGCAGAGGCGGGGTGTACGTAAGCACCCCGGCCGGGCAGCGTACCGCGAGGATCGGGGACACATTCACCCTCGATCATCACGATGCGCAGCAGATCGCTCTTGGCCGCTCGCTCCCTGCAACCCACACAGGTTCGCTCAGGGCATGCGCCGGTATGCGTTTGGCCAGACACGACTAAGTCTACCTCCCCGCACCGACCTCACCCCTTTGGGGCAAGAATCGAAAACCTGTTGGTCCAAAAAACGATGTGGCCCGGGTCTCACCCGGGCTCACATCACGACGTACGACGCGTTCAGCCGCGGTCGTCCCGGCGGTCACGCCCTTCACCGCTGTCACGGCTTTCACGGCGGTACTCGCCCGGCTCCTCGCCCTCACCGAGCTCCTCGGTGTCGGGGCGGATGTCGATGCGCCAGCCCGTGAGGCGGGCGGCCAGGCGGGCGTTCTGGCCCTCCTTGCCGATGGCGAGCGACAGCTGGTAGTCCGGGACGGTCACCCGGGCGGAGCGCGTCGACATGTCGACGACCTCGACCCTGGAGACGCGGGCCGGGGACAGCGCGTTGGCCACCATCTCGGCCGGGTCGTCGGACCAGTCGACGATGTCGATCTTCTCGCCGTGCAGCTCCGCCATGACATTGCGCACACGGCTGCCCATCGGGCCGATGCAGGCGCCCTTGGGGTTGATGCCGGAGCGCGTCGAGCGGACCGCGATCTTGGTGCGGTGACCGGCCTCGCGGGCGATGGCCTCGATGACCACCGAACCGTCGGCGATCTCCGGGACCTCCAGCGCGAAGAGCTTCTTCACCAGGTTGGGGTGCGTGCGCGACAGGGTCACGGAGGGACCGCGGACGCCCTTGGCGACGCGGACGACGAAGGTGCGCAGGCGCAGGCCGTGCGTGTACTCCTCGCCGGGGACCTGCTCCTGCACCGGCAGGATGGCCTCCAGCTTGCCGATGTCGACGAGGACGTTCTTCGGGTCCTTGCCCTGCTGGACCAGGCCGACGACGACCTCGCCCTCGATGCCGGCGTACTCGCCGAAGGTCTGGTCGTCCTCGGCGTCGCGCAGACGCTGCAGGATGACCTGCTTGGCGGTGCTGGCGGCGATGCGGCCGAAGTCGTCCGGGGTGTCGTCGAACTCCTTGGGCTCCTGGCCCTCTTCGAGGTCCGCCGGGTCCTCCTTCGCCCACACCGTGATCGAGCCGCTCTCACGGTCGAGCTTCACGCGGGCCCGGCGGAAACTGCCGTCGGTGCGGTGGTAGGCGATGAGGAGGGCCTGCTCGATCGCCTCGACCAGTACCTCGAAGGAGATCTCCTTCTCCCGTACCAGACCCCGCAGGGCGCTCATGTCGATGTCCACGGCTACGCCTCCTCTTCCTTCTCGTCGTTCACGTCTTCTTCGTTCTGGTCCTTGCGGTTGAACTCGACCTCGATGCGGGCCTTCGCGATGTCGGCGAATTCCACGCGGCGGGCGGTGGGCTTGCGCCCCTTCACGCCCGGCACTTCCAGGTCGAGTCCGTCCTCGTCGACGACGAGGATCCGGGCAATCAGCTCGGCGCCGTCGCTCAGCGTGAGCTTCGCGAGGCGGCCGGTGGCCCGTACGTAGTGGCGGTGCTCGGTGAGCGGGCGGTCCGCGCCCGGGGAGCCGACTTCGAGGACGTACTCCTCGTCGCCCATCACGTCGCTCTCGTCGAGCTTCTCGGAGATCGCACGGCTGACCTCGGCACACGCGTCGAGCTCGACGCCCTCTTCGGAGTCCACGACGATCCGCAGCACCCGGCGCCTGCCTGCCTTGGACACCTCGATCTCTTCAAGGTCCAGGTCCTTGGCGGCGACCAGCGGTTCCAGCAGTTCGCGCAGCCTGTCGCTCTGGGTGGTGCTCATCCGGGTGACTCCTCGGCCGCGTGTGCTGTTGTCTGTTTCGTCGTGTGTCAGGTCAAAGGGTATCCGGTCCGGAGGGGTGTTGCCGTCCGTCTGCCGGACACCACGGGTACGCTCGCCTGCGGTGATCACCCGGGGACCGAGGGAGACGGACACAGTGCGCACGCCCACCACTCGCCGACGTGCACTGGCCTGGAGCGGGGCCGCCGCGGCGGGCCTGCTGGCCGGCTGCTCGGACGGCGGTACTTCTTCTTCCGGTTCCGCCGGCACGCAGCCGAGCACGGCCGTGCGGAAGGCCGCGCTGCACCTGCGCGAGACCGCGGCCCGTACCAGCACGGACCTGCTCGCCCACTACGACGCCCTGCTCAAGAAGCACCCCGGCGAGGCCGCGCGCCTGAAGCCGCTGCGCGCGGAGGTCGCCCGGCAGGCGAAGGTCCTGCGCGGCACCGGGCGGGCGGGCGCCGGGACCGCGCCGGTGACCGTGGCCACCGACGCGAGGGCCGCGGTGCGGGAACTGGCCGAGGCCGAGCAGCGGGCCTCCGACGCACACCTGGCCGCGGTGGTCCCGGCCACCCCGGAGCTGGCCCGGCTGCTGGCGTCGGTCGCGGCGGCGGGCGCCGTGCACGTGTACCTGCTGACGGACGGAGCTTCCGCATGAGCACCCTGGACGCGGTGCAGGCCGCGCTCGCCGCCGAGCACGCGGCGGTGTACGGCTACGGGGTCGTGGGCGGCCGGCTCGGCGAGCAGCGCCGGACCGAGGCGCGCGAGGCGTACGACGCGCACCGCTCGCGGCGCGACGCGCTGGCCCGCACGGTGCACGACCTGGGCGGGAAGCCGGTGGTCGCGGAGGCGGCGTACGCGCTGCCGTTCCCGGTGCCGGACCCCGCGTCGGCGGCGAAGCTGGCCGCCGTGCTGGAGGGCCGGGTGGCCGGGGTGTACGCGGACCTGGTGCGCGCCGCAGCGGCCCC